>NZ_JBNNVR010000064.1:0-32292 GCF_050280645.1 Pseudomonas sp. NPDC089554 | reverse complement strand
ATGTCGGTGCCGGCAGGGCCGGAGGTGCCGATGCACACGCCGATATTGCCGGCCTTGGTGCGGGTGTAGCCCTCGGCCATGTGCGAGGCGCCTTCGACGTGGCGAGCGAGGACGTGATCGATGCCACCGACTTTCTTCAGGGCCGAGTACAGCGGGTTGATGGCAGCCCCTGGGATGCCGAACGCGGTGTCTACGCCTTCACGGCGCATGACCAGAACGGCTGCATCGATTGCTCTCATTTTGCTCATGGGTTGTGCCTCATCGATTTTGTAATTGTATACAACTTGCTTTTCGGCAGAGTGTATTCACGCTCTGCTACCCAGGTCAATGCATTTCATCGGGGCAGATGAGTTTTGCCTGGAACCCAATGAAAAATGGATGTCTATTGGATTGGGTACTAACGTGAAAAAATATTGTATACAAAAAATAAATCAGTTGTGTTCTATTGGCTTGTCAATTTTTCACTGCCCTCAGGGCTTCTCACAACAAGAAGAGGACCTTTCCATGAACGTTTTGACCCTGAAAGTTGCGGTCGGCCTGGTGAATGCCGCACTGGCGGCAGGCCGCAAGATCGACGCCGCGCCCTTGACCGTGGCGGTGCTCGATGCCGGCGGTCACCTGTTGGCCTTGCAACGCGAGGATGGTGCCAGCCTGATACGGCCGCAGGTGGCCACCGGCAAGGCCTGGGGCGCGATAGCCCTGGGCAAGGGCTCGCGCCTGCTGGCGCTGGACGCACAGCAGCGTCCGGCGTTCTTCGCTGCGCTCAATGGCTTGGGTGAGCGGCCGGTGGTGCCTGCGCCGGGCGGCGTGCTGGTGCGCGATCAGGACGGCAAGGTGCTGGGAGCGGTAGGGATCAGCGGGGATACGTCGGATATCGACGAGCAGTGTGCGATCAGTGCGATCGAGACGCTGGGGTTGACGGCGGATGCCGGGGTCGCAGCCTGATAGAGGGTGTCAGTACCGCCCTCATCGCGGGCTTGCCCGCGATGAGGGCGACGCCGAGGCTCAGGCCACCTCAGGCTCGCAGCCTTTCAACACCAGGCGAATGATGGTCTCGGCCGCCGCGTCATAGTCACTGTCGGCCAGCTTCGCCTTGCCGGTGACCACCGCGATCTGCCAGTCGAAGTCGGCGTAGGTCTGGGTCGCCGCCCAGATGCTGAACATCAAATGATGCGGGTCGACCGGGGCGATCTGCCCGCGCTCGATCCAGCGCTGGATGCATTCGATGTTGTGCCGTGCCTGTTCGTTCAGCTGCTGCACCTGCCCCGGCGAAAGGTGCGGGGCCCCGTGCATGATCTCGCTGGCGAACACCTTGGAGGCATGGGGCAAGTCGCGCGAGATGCGGATTTTCGAGCGGATATAGCCGCTGAGCACCTCTTTCGGGTCGCCGTCTGCATTGAACGGCGAGGACGCCTGCATGATCGGCGCGATGATGCTCTCCAGCACTTCGCGGTAGAGGTTTTCCTTCGACTTGAAGTAGTAGTAGACATTCGGCTTGGGCAGGCCTGCCTTGGCGGCGATGTCGCTGGTCTTGGTCGCGGCGAAGCCCTTGTCGGCGAATTCCTCGCTGGCCGCGCGCAGGATCAGTTCCTTGTTGCGCTCGCGAATCGTGCTCATTGTCTGTGGATCTTCCTCGTGTCTGGCCCACTCCAAGAGGGGGCCAGGCATGGTAGCACCGTGCCGGACGGCGGCTCAAGGCAGCGACTTTGGGCTAGAATTCGACCCTTCAGCCCACGGGAAACAGGCGAACATGGCAGGAAGCAGTCTACTGGTACTCATCGACGACATCGCCACGGTGCTCGATGACGTTTCACTGATGACCAAGGTCGCGGCGAAGAAAACCGCTGGCGTGTTGGGCGACGACCTGGCGCTCAATGCCCAGCAGGTTACCGGCGTGCGGGCCGAGCGGGAAATTCCGGTGGTGTGGGCGGTGGCCAAGGGCTCGCTGCTCAACAAGTTGATTTTGGTGCCGGCGGCGCTGCTGATCAGCGCGTTCATCCCCTGGGCGGTGACGCCGCTGCTGATGCTGGGCGGCGCCTACCTGTGCTACGAAGGCTTCGAGAAGCTCGCGCACAAGTTCCTGCACAGCAAGGAAGACGACGAAGCGGGGCACAGTGCCCGCAACGAGGCACTGGCGGACCCGAACATCGACCTGGTGGCCTTCGAGAAGGACAAGATCAAGGGCGCGGTGCGCACCGACTTCATCCTTTCGGCGGAGATCATCGCCATCACCCTGGGCACGGTGGCCGATGCACCGCTGGTTCAGCAGGTCATCGTGCTGTCGGGCATCGCCATCGTCATGACCATCGGCGTGTACGGGCTGGTGGCGGGCATCGTCAAGCTCGACGACCTGGGCTTGTGGCTGACGCAGAAGGGCTCGGCCCTGGCGCGAAGTATCGGCAACGGTATCCTGCACGCGGCGCCCTACATGATGAAGAGCCTGTCGGTGATCGGCACGGCGGCGATGTTCCTGGTGGGCGGCGGAATCCTGGTGCATGGCATCGAGCCGCTGCATCACGCCATCGAGGCGTTCAGTGCCGGGCGCGGTGGTGCGGTGACTGGGGCGCTGCTCAATGGGGTAGCGGGGGTTGTGGCGGGGGCGTTGGTGCTGGTGGTGGTCGGGTTGGCCGGGAAGGTGTGGCGGGCGCTGCGACCAGGCCACTGAGCGGCGGGCAAAGGGCTGCATAGCAGCCCTGGCCTTTAGATCAGAAGTGCAGCTTGACCAGGAAGCTCGCAGTGCTCTGGTCGGTGGTGAACGCGTCGCTGTCCTTGATGCCGTACTTGTTCTTCCAGTAGTCGTACTCGAAGCCTACGTACAGCTGCTTCTCGCCCAGCTTCAAGGCCTTGCCCAGGTCGTACTTGACCTGCGGCACGAAGTGCACGTTGGCCTGGTAGCTGCCACGACGGTTCTCGTCGTTGTCCACCACCCAGTCCAGGAAGCCGTCGATCAGGATGTCGGACGAACCCACGGGAATGGTGTACGACCACGCCGGGGTGATCTGCCAAGTGTCGCTGCCCGGGCGGCTGCCATCGGCGGTGCGGTGGTAGAAGTTCAGCTGGAAGTAGTCGAAGCCCGGGATGTCCAGGTCGAAGCCCGGGCCGATCAGGTAGGCCTCGGTGTCACCCTCGCCGAACTCGTAGGTCATGGCCAGCAGCACGTCCTTGACCGGGCCGAAGGCGAAGGACTGGCCAGTGATCTTGCCCAGCGACAGGCGTGGGCTGATCTCGCCGTAGTAGGTGTTCGGGCCGTTGAGGTCGTCCTTCTTGCCCTGGTAGAAGATCTTGTCGATGAAGATGAAGTTGTCACCGTACTTCCAGGCATCGGCGTGCTCGAAGGTGACGGTCTGCTGCACCTGGGGGTTGACCTTGAAGTTCTTGCCCCACAGGTAGGTCAGGCTGTTGTTTTGCCATTGCAGCAGGTCGCCGGCGAAGGTGCTGCTGCAGGCCAGCAGGCCACCGGCGAGAATCAGGCTGTTGATGGTACGCATTGCGAAAGTCGCTCCCTTTGATTGGATCAGTTGTCAGCGCTCGTGATGGCGCTTTCTTGTCTTTCGGGTCAGTTTTTTTCGATTGGCCACAGCACTTTGGCAAGCGCTGTGCCAACCTTTTCGGGTGGTCACAACCATCCTGCTCGACGTCTTTCTGAACGGATGAAAATGGGTATTTCTGGCTGCCAACACGTTGGCTAACCGCCCGTATTCATTGACTGAGCGGTCAGTAAACGCAGGCCGGATCCGTCCGGCCCTGATCGAGGGGCGCGCAGATTACTCACTTGCGCGCCTTGTCTCAAGTGCTCTGTCCTGGAGCACCCTGCTACAAAGTTGGTCGTTCGGTCAGGTTTCTAGAAGTGCACTTTCACCAGGGCGCTGAAAACGCTTTGGTTGCTTTGCAGGTTGCCGCGGCTGTCGATGCCGTACTTGTCCTTCCAGTAGCTGTACTCGAAGCCTGCGTACAGTTGCTTGGCGCCGAGGTTCAAGGCTTTGCCCAGGTCGTACTTGACCTGTGGGTTGAACTGCAGGTTGGCGTGGTAGGTGCCGCGGCGGGTCTGGTCGTTGTCCACCACCCAGTCCATGTAGCCGTCGATCAGGATGTCGGACTTGCCCACGGGGATGGTGTACGACCACGCGGGGGTGATCTGCCAGACGTTGTCACCGGGACGGCTGCCCTCGGTGTTGCGCAGGTAGAAGTTCAGGGTGAAGTAGTTGAAGCCGGGAATGTTCAGGTCGAAGCCGGGGCCGATCAGGTAGGCCTCGTTGTCACCCTCGCCACGCTCGTAGGTCATGGCCAGCAGCACGTCCTTGATCGGGCCGAAGGCGAACGACTGGCCGTTGATCTTGCCCAGCGACAGGCGCGGGCTGAACTCGCCGTAGTAGGTGGTCACGCCTTTGCCGGGGTCGGCCTTGCCGTTGTAGAAGATCTTGTCGATGAACAGGAAGGTGTCGCCGTACTTCCATTTGTTGGCGTGTTCGAAGGTGATGGTCTGCTGGATGTCGGGGTTGACCTTGAAATCCTTGCCATACAGGTAGGTCAGGCTTTCGCCGTGCCATTGCAGCCATTCGCCGGCCGAGGCGGGGAGGGTGGCCACGAGGCTGGCGCCCAATAGCAGGGTTGATGCGATGCACTTCATGTTGTGTTTCCCGGACTTATTGTTTTTGTTGGGTTTTTTCGGCGCGCAGGCGCCCCGGACGGCCCATTCCGGCGGGCCGACGGCACAACGAAGGTAATGAAGGGCAGGGCGGCGCTGGGCGCCGCCCAGGTTGACTCAGTGGCCGTGACAGGCAGCGTTGTGCGCCGCGCGTTCCTTGCCGCCGAGAATGTTGAACAGGATGTTCAGCACCAGGGCACTGACCGTCGCCATGGCAATCCCGCTGTGGGTGATCGGCTCCATCCAGTGCGGCATCTGGGCGAAGAACTCCGGCTTGACCACCGGGATCAGTCCGAAGCCGATGCTCACTGCCACCAACAGCTGGTTGCGCCGGTCGGCGATGTCCGCTTCCTGGAGAATCTTGATGCCGGTGGCGGTGACCATGCCGAACATGGCGATGGACGCGCCGCCCAGTACCGCAGGCGGAATCGAAGCGATCAGGTAGGCGGCCTTGGGCAGCAGGCTGAGCAGGATCAGTAGTGCACCGGCCACCACCGTGACGTAGCGGCAACGCACGCCAGTCATCTGCACCAGGCCGATGTTCTGGGCGAACGAGGAGTGGGTGAAGGTGTTGAAGAACCCGGCCACGAACGATGCGCCGGCATCGCACAGCAAGCCGCGACGCAACATGCCCGGCGTTACTTCACGGTCGGTGACCTTGCCCAGGGCCAGGAACATGCCGGTGGACTCGACGAAGATGATCACCACCACCAGGCACATCGACAGGATCGGCGCCAGGCTGAAGGTCGGCATGCCGAAGTGCAGTGGGGTGACCATCTGCAGCCACGGCGCCTGGCCCAGCCCCGACAAGTCGACCATGCCGATGGCGCCGGCCAGCACGTAGCCCAGGCCCATGCCCACCAGCACCGACACGTTGACCCAGAAGCCGCGCATGAAGCGGTTGATCAGCAGAATGACTGCCAGCACCAGGCCGGCCACCATCAGGTAGATCGGCGAGCCGAAGGTGCTGGCTTGATCGCCACCACCGGCCCAGTTGACCGCTACCGGGAACAGCGACAGCCCAATGGACGTAATGACGGTGCCGGTGACCAGCGGTGGGAAGAAGCGCACCACCTTGGACATGAACGGCGCGATCAGCATGCCGAAGAACCCGGCAGCGATGGTCGCGCCGAAGATCCCTTGCATGCCCACGCCCGGCATGCCGGCCATGGCGACCATGCTGCCGACAGCGGCGAAACTGGCGCCCATCATCACCGGCATGCGGATGCCTACCGGGCCGATGCCGAACGACTGGACGATGGTGGCAACGCCTGCGACCAACAGGTCGGCGTTGATCAGGAAGGCGACTTCTTCACGGGACAGCCCGGCGGCCTGGCCGATGATCAGCGGCACGGCGATGGCGCCGCCGTACATCAGCAGCACATGTTGCAGGCCCACCAGGATCAGCTGGAACAAGGGCAGGGGCTGTCGTGGCGGCGCAACGGGGATATACGCCTTGGGTGACTCGGACATGCAGCACCTCGAGTTTTGTTTTTATTCTCGGATCCAAGCAGCAGCCTCCAAGCGGCAAGCTTCACGAAAAAGCCTGGGGTTCCCGCTTGGAGACTGGTGCTCGATGCTTGCTTGTTGCTTCTGCGCTCGCAGCAGTGTGTCTTAGTTGACCGGCGCGCCCTTGGCGATCCAGTCACCGACCAGCTTGCGTTCCTCGACGGTCATCTGGGTGATGTTGCCCAGCGGCATGATCTGGCTGGCGACCGCCTGGGCCTGGATGCGCGCGGCCTGGGCCTGCATCTGCTGCGGAGTATCGAGAATCACCCCGCCCGGCGCGGTGCTGAACAGTGGGCTGGTCGGCTTGGCCGAATGGCACACGGTGCAGCGTTCCTGGATCACGTCGTGGATCTTCTCGAAGTTGCCGGGCGCGGCCTGGGCGGTGGCCTGGGCCGGTGCTTCGGCGGGGGCTTCGGCTGCTTTGGCGGCAGCTTCGGCGCGCTGCTCGGCAGCGGTCTTGCCACCCACGGCGCTGGCCGGCAGCGGTTGGTACTCGATCTTCGCCGCTGCCTGGTCAGGGCTGCTGACCAGCGGCTTCGGACCGGTCACGAAGGCCAGGCAGATCATCGCCAGGGCGCCGGCAGGCACGGCCCAGGCGTACTTGTTGCTGTCGTGGCGGGTGTTGAAATAGTGACGGATCAGTACTGCGGCCACTGCGATCCCGGCCAGGATCAACCAGTTGTACTGGCTGCCGTAGGTGCTCGGGAAGTGGTTGCTGATCATGATGAACAGCACCGGCAGGGTGAAGTAGTTGTTGTGGCGCGAACGCAGCAGGCCCTTGGCCGGCAGTACCGGGTCGGGGGTTTCGTTCTTCTCGATCGCCGCCACCAGCTGGCGCTGGGCCGGCATGATGATGCGGAACACGTTGCCGACCATGATGGTGCCGATGATCGCGCCGGTGTGCAGGTAGGCGCCGCGGCCGCTGAACACCAGGCTGAAGCCCCAGCAGGCGGCGATGATCAGCACGAACAATACGCCGCCGAGCAGCGCGGGTTTCTTGCCCAGGGGCGAGTCGCAGAGGAAGTCGTAGACGAACCAGCCGGCGACCAGCGAACCGATACCGATGGCCACGCCCTCGGCACCGCTCAGGGTGCTGCCAGGGGCCAGCAGGTACAGGGTCGGGTTCCAGTAGAACACCACGCACAGCAGGGCGATGCCGGACAGCCAGGTGAAATAGGCTTCCCATTTGAACCAGTGAAGGTTCTCGGGCATTTTCGGCGGCGCCAGCTTGTACTTCTCGAGGTGGTAGATACCCCCACCGTGGATGGCCCAGAGGTCACCCGACAGCCCATCGCGCGGGTTGCTGCGGTTGAGGTTGTTTTCCAGCCAGACGAAGTAGAACGATGCACCGATCCAGGCGACCCCGGTGATCATGTGAACCCAGCGAATGCTCAGGTTCAGCCATTCGTGAAGGTGTGCTTCCACAGTATGTACCTCTGCCGGTCACGGGTGGGTGACCGACCTTTTCTTATTGGTGGGGATTGAGGATCAACATCTGTTCCTCGGTGAAGTAATGCTCATCGCAGTTGTTGCCAGAACCACTGCGATCAACCACCAGGAAGTCATCCCGCTTTTCGATCGTCAGCACCGGGTGGTGCCAGACGCCGCGATGGTAATTAACGCCCTGCCTGCCATTACTGCGGAAGGCTCGGACCAAGCCTGATACAGGTGCATCGCCAAGTGGCGCGACCACGATCAGAAAGGGGTTGCCGAGCAGCGGGATGAAAGCCTGGCTGCCCAGCGGATGGCGTTCCAGCATGCGTACGGTCAGCGGCATCTCCAGGGCGTCGGCGCGGAAGATGCTGATGATGGCCTTGTCTTCCGGCTCGGCGGTTTGCACCGTGGCGAGCTTGTGGAAGCGCATGGTCGAGCCGTTGTTGATCATGAAGTGGTCGCTGCCGTCGGTTTCGATCACGTCACCGAAAGGGGCGAAGGCTTCTTTGGTCAGCGGCTCGATCATCAGGGTACGCATGGGTTATCTCTTCTATGTTCGTTGTTCTTCAATAGGGTGGACCGGGTGGCCGGCCAGGCCCTGGGTGCGCTTGCGTCATGCACTCGGGCCAGGGCCGGGGGCGGTCCTCAAAGCTGTAGCAGGCGGAACAGGGCGATCAGGTTGATCTGCGCCAGGGCTTCCTTGAACTCGGCCTCGGTATCGTTATGGATACGCTTCTCGAACGAGGCGAGGATCTGGTGCCGGTTGCTGCCCTTGACCGCCATGATGAACGGGAACTGGAACTTGGCCTTGTAGGCATCGTTGAGTTCGGTGAAACGGGCGAACTCTTCGGCGGTGCACTGGTGGATACCGGCGCCGGCCTGCTCATGGGTGCTCGACTCGGTCAGCTCGCCCTGCACCGCCGCCTTGCCGGCCAGGTCCGGGTGGGCGTTGATCAGCGCCAGTTGCTCGGTGCGGCTGGCACTGAGCAGGATATCGCTCATGCGCTGGTGCAGCACTTCGATCTCGTCCAGCTCGCTCAGGTTACCCACGGCATATGCTTTTTCGGCGACCCACGGCGAGTGCTCGTAGATGTCGGCGAAGGCGGCGACGAAGGCATCGCGGCCAAGGGCGGAGGGCTTGAGGGTCTTGAAGGCGGTCATCAGGCGTTCTCTTTCGTGTACGGGTGGGTGGCGTGCCAGTGGCGGGCGATGTCTGCGCGCCGGGCGAACCAGACCTGCTCGTGGCTCTTGGCGTAGTCGACGAAGCGCTTGAGCGCAGCCAGGCGCGCCGGGCGGCCGACCAGGCGGCAGTGCAGGCCGATGGACAGCATTTTCGGGGCCTCGGCGCCTTCTGCGTAGAGCACGTCGAAGGCGTCCTTGAGGTACTGGTAGAACTGCTCGCCGCAGTTGAAGCCCTGCACCTGGGTGAAGCGCATGTCGTTGGTGTCCAGGGTGTAGGGGATCACCAGGTGCGGCTTGCCGGTGGGGTTGTTCGGTTCCCAGTAGGGCAGGTCGTCGTCGTAGGTGTCGCTGTCGTAGAGGAAGCCGCCTTCCTCCATCACCAGGCGCCGGGTATTCGGGCTGGTGCGGCCGGTGTACCAGCCCACCGGGCGCTCGCCGGTCAGTTCGGTGAGAATGCGGATGGCTTCGAGCATGTGCTCGCGCTCTTGCTGCTCGTCCATGTTCTGGTAGTCGATCCAGCGGTAGCCATGGCTGCAAATTTCATGGCCGGCCTGGGCCATGGCGCGGATCACCTCCGGGTGGCGCTGGGCGGCCATGGCCACGGCGAACACGGTCAGCGGTACGCCGCTGTCCTTGAACAGCTTGAGCAGGCGCCACACGCCCGCGCGGCTGCCGTATTCGTAGAGCGACTCCATGCACAGGTTGCGCTGGCCTTGCAGGGGCTGGGCGGCGACCATCTCGGAGAGGAAGGCTTCGGACTCCTTGTCACCATGCAGAATGTTGCGTTCGCCACCTTCTTCGTAGTTCAGCACGAAGGACAAGGCGATGCGGGCATTGCCCGGCCAGTGCGGGTGAGGTGGGGTGTTGCCGTAGCCGATCAGGTCGCGAGGATAGTCAGCGCTCACTGCAGTCTTCCTTCTTGTACGTTGTGCGGGGGTGGGCGACCGCGTCGAGATGTCGCATGCACCGGATGGGATGATTGTATACAACTTTTGAAGCCGTTTGTAAGCCTGTTTTTCCGCATTTCTTCCCTTTTGTCGGCTCCGAATACTCTGCAAGAAACCTGCCCAATTGGTCAATTAGTGTTGCTAATGGCGGCATGCAGCGCGCGTTCTCGACTGACGGAAGATTTATGCGGCGTGACTCCGGACGCTGACGGTTGGGTTTAAAAAATTGTGTACAATTTAAATTCAAAGTGTCTTAATGGCTTCACTCCTCGCGCCCAGCAGGCCCCGCGTTGGTGCTTGCTGGGTATTTTTTGCCCAAGAATTGAACAAGAGGCCACTGGCACATGGGACGTTTGACCACACACGTACTGGATTCCGCGCACGGCTGCCCTGGCAGCTCGATCAAGGTCGAGCTGTACCGGGTCGAAGGCCAGCAGCTGGAGCTGGTGAACACCGCACTGACCAACAGCGATGGCCGCGTCGACGCGCCGCTGCTGCAAGGTGACGACTACCGCACTGGCGTCTACCAGCTGCAATTCAGCGCAGGCGACTACTACCGTGCTCGTGGTGTGCAACTGCCGGACCAGGCATTTCTCGATGTGGTGGTATTGCGCTTTGGCATCGACCAGGGCCAGGAGCACTACCATGTGCCGCTGCTGATCTCGCCATACAGTTATTCGACCTATCGTGGAAGCTAGTTGGTCGCTAGAAGAATCTTCGTAGGTCCTTGCCCGCTATCACACTGGCGGGCTTTTTTTTGCCTGGGGTTTTTGTGTTGCCTGTGCCGGCCTCTTCGCGGGCAAGCCCGCTCCTACAGAGATCGGCGCAGTACCTGTAGGAGCGGGCTTGCCCGCGAATAGGCCCGAACAGACAAACGAACAAAGGGCGCCGAGGCGCCCTTTGTGGTTACAGCAGGTTCAGAGAAACACGAACTTGGCGATGAAGATCACACACAGCACCCACAGGCTCGCGGAAATCTCCTTGTACTTGCCAGTACCGGCCTTCAACGCCACATAACTGATGAAGCCCATGGCAATGCCGTCGGCCACCGAGAAGGTCAGCGGCATCATGATCACCGTGACGATCGCCGGGATGCTGTCGGTGGCTTCGTCCCAGTTGATGTGCGCCATGCTGCCCATCATCAGCATCGCCACGTAGATCAGCGCACCCGCAGTGGCATAGGCGGGAATCATCCCGGCCAGCGGGGCGAAGAACATCGCTGCCACGAACAACAGGCCGACCACCACGGCGGTCAGGCCGGTGCGGCCACCGGCGGCAACGCCGGCTGCACTTTCCACGTAGCTGGTCACCGGCGGCACGCCCACCGCCGCACCGAACACGCTCGAAGCACTGTCGGCCTTCAACGCCCGCGAAAGGTTCTCGATGCGCCCGTCCGGTGCTACCAGGTTGGCGCGCTGGGCCACGCCCATCAGGGTGCCGGCGGTATCGAACATGTGCACGAAGAGGAAGGCCAGCACCACGCTGATCATGCTGATGTTGAACACGCCCGCCACGTCCATGGCCATCCAGGTCGGTGCCAGGCTTGGGGGCATCGACAGCACGCCGCCGAACTGCACCAGGCCCAGGCCCCAGCCGGCCAGGGTAACGCTGATGATGCTGATGAGAATGGCGCCGAACACCCGGTGGTAGCTCAGTATCGCGATCATCAGGAAGCACACCGCCGCCAGCAGCGGGCCAGGCTCGTGCAGCGAACCGAGCTTGATCAGCGTGGCCGGGCTGTCGACCACGATACCGGCGGTCTTCAGGCCGATCAGCCCGAGGAACAGGCCCACGCCCGCACCCATGGCATGGCGCAGGCTCACCGGAATGCTGTTGAGCAGCCATTCACGCACCCGCGAGAGGGTCAGGAACATGAACAGCACGCCCGAGACGAATACCGCGCCCAGCGCCGCTTCCCAGGTGTAGCCCATGGTGCCGACCACGGTGTAGGTAAAGAAGGCATTGAGCCCCATGCCCGGCGCCAGGCCTACCGGCCAGTTGGCGTACAGCCCCATCAGCAAGCAGCCCAGGGCTGCGGCAATGCAGGTGGCAACGAAGGCTGCGCCATGATCGATGCCGGCGTCGGCCATGATGTTGGGGTTGACGAAAATGATGTACGCCATGGTGATGAACGTCGTCACCCCGGCGATCAGTTCGGTCCTGACGGTGGTGCCATGTCGCTTGAGTTTGAAAATCCGCTCCAGCCAGCTCGTTTCGAGCGGTGGGGCGAGATCCAGCGTAGGGGCGTCGGATTTGCGGCTTTCCACAGCGAGTACTCCTCAAGTCTTTCTTGTTGTTCGGAGCCAGTGTTCCTGCGCAATGCACTTGGGGGCTCCGCGAGGGGGGTTGGCAGACGCCTGACCGATTTGTTGACTTATGGGTCAAGAAGTTGCTGGGTGGATTATGCTTTTGTGTACAAAGAATGCAAATAATGTTTTATCTTTTGCGTGCACAATCTTCCGTACTACAGCTATATGGGCAAAGGTCTTCTGCTAAAACGCCTCAGCCTGTGTACAATGCGCCGATACCTTGGTCCCTTTTTTCCATCCAGGACCTGCCAGCCCCCGCGACTGCGATAACCGTCGAGGCTTCACTGGCCGGCCCCTTGTGCTCGAGAGCCCATGAACGAACAGCTGCAACCTCTGAAGAAACCCGTGCGCAACGGCAAGGCCGGGCGCAGCGGTACCCAGGACGACATCGTCTACGCGCATATTTTCGAGGCCATTCTCGAGCAGCGCCTCGCCCCGGGCACCAAGTTGAGCGAGGAAGCGTTGGGTGAGATCTTCGGTGTCAGCCGCACCATCATCCGCCGCGCCTTGTCGCGCCTGGCCCATGAAAGCGTGGTATTGCTGCGGCCCAACCGTGGCGCCGTGGTGGCCAGCCCGACCGTCGAGGAAGCCCGCCAGGTGTTCTTCTCCCGACGCATGGTCGAGCGGGCGATCACTGAATTGGCGGTTCAGCACGCCACTGCCGAGCAGCTCAACGAACTGCGCCAGATGGTGCGCGAGGAGCGCGACAGCTTCTCGCGTGGTGACCGTGGCGCGGGCATTCGCCTATCCGGCGAGTTTCACCTCAAGCTGGCCGAGGCGGCGGGCAATGCGCCGCTGGTGAGTTTCCAGCGCAGCCTGGTGTCGCAGACTTCGCTGATCATCGCCCAGTATGAAAGCGGCAACCGCTCGCATTGCTCCTACGACGAGCACATGCAGCTGATTGACGCCATCGAGGCGCGCAATGCCGAGCAGGCAGTGGAGCTGATGATGCACCACATGGACCACATCGACAGCAAGCTGAACCTGGACGAGGAAAGTGCCTCGGACGACTTGCACGCGGTGTTCTCGCACCTGCTGAAAAAACCCAAGGCTGCTGCCAAGGGTTGATCGTTTGCCACCCAGGCAGACTTCCCCGGGGCCCGCAGCGGCCCCGACCTCCGTGAACGACCCCGGCCAGCGCACCACGGGTGTTAGTGATGCACTGCGCATGCGGCGGCTGACCCTCTACTTTGACGAGCTCTGAACTCTGGAGCTGTCATCATGCAATCGCTGGAATACCTGATAGAAGCACTGCCGGTCGACGACGGACAGACCGACACGTCCGCGCTGGAGCAGGCCACCTTGCGCCTGCTGTGCGGCCTCGAAGCGTCCTCGGAGCCAATCACCTGGCTGAACCAAGCGGGCACCGCCCTGGCCGCGCAAGCGCAAGCAGACGCTACCTGGGCACAGGCGCTTCCCGCCGAGCTGCGCGAACATCAGGCGACCATCGCTGAGCACCCTGATGCCTGGCGCGTTGCGCTGGAGCAAGCCATGCAGTACCAGGCCGATGCCTATGCCGACCTGTTGGCACTGGGCAGCTTGCCTGCGCGCTACCCGCGTCTGCTGAACGACCGACACCAGCAGGTGCACCTGCAACGCTTGCTGGCGCGTTTCGGCCAAGGTGCGCCAAGTGCCACTGCGCTGGCGCCATGGCGTGCGCTGTTGGCCAGCCGGCGGGTCGCCTGGAAACGGCTACAGGATGAGCTGAACGGCGACCAGGCCGGTTTGTTCGTATCGCCGGAGACCTTGCGCAACGCCACCAGTGATGCGATGCGCGCCGAGATGGGTTTGCAGGTAGAGGAGGGCCAGTTGCCGGCGTCGCTGCACCAGCACTTGCTGGCGCCCGAGGACCAAGGGCTCGTGACCTGGTTGGCGGTGCAACTTGGCGAGCAGACCCTGCCTGGCGTGTGGGTGCTGGCCGAGAGCACGGCATGGACGGCCGGGCGTCAAGATGCGCCTTTGCTGCTGTGGGTGCATGGAGAGGGCGGCGGCATGGCGTGCCTGAACGACCGACGAGCGCTGCTCGAGCGCCTGGACCTCACCCTGCGCGAGGGCGGGTTACCGCTGGCCACGGCACTGCCGGACAGCGCCGCGCAGGTACAGCTGGTGCCCGCCGACAATGGCCTGGACAGCTTGCTGCAAGCATTGCTCGCTTACTGGCAAGGCACGCTGGGCGAGCCAGACGATGAATCAGACGAGCACGAGCGTGCCCTGGACCTGGCGCGCGCGGCGCTGGCCATTGCCGCGGACACCTGCCGCCAGGCCGCGCTGGCACAGGCCGAGCGGCAGTGGCAGGTGGACTCGCTGATCGAGCACATGCCCGCATGGGTACTGTCGCGTAGCGATGACGAGCGCAAGGCCTACGGCAAGCAGTTGGCCGAATACCACATCGCGGCCTTGGCCCTTGAAAGCACCTTGCAAACCGAGGCGCCGTTGTTTCATCAATGGGCCGGGAACCTGCTCAAGGCGCGTCTGCATGACGACCTTGGCATCGACGTGGACATCGACGATATCCTGCTGTGGCGCCCCGACCCGTCGATGGACCAGACGCTGCCCTACCTTCCGAGTACCGTGACAGAGATCGCTTGCGAGAGTTTCGACCCAGACAGCGCGGATGAATACACCCGGCTGGACCTGACGCGCTGGCAGGTCGAGGGTATCGATGCGCACTACCTTGCCCGCGTGTTGCCTGAGCTCGACCCGCTCAAGCGGTACCAGGAAAAACTGCACAAGGTCTTTGATCCAGACCAGGCCGACGACCCTGAGCGCCTGCGTGCGCCATACCGGCTGGAGCTACAGATGCTTGCCACCAGCGAGCATTGGCGTGGAGCCTTGAGCGCAGAAGGCGCGCGCATGCTCCAACAGGCGAGCACCGCGCAGTCCAGACAGGACCTGGACGCCCTTGGTCTACGCCTGCATTGGCTGGTGGTGCAGGCACACGAAGAACTGGGGCACAACATCGAAGGGGTTGCCGCCCTGGAGAACGAATCAGGTCATGCATTGCTGTACCTTCCCGTTGCGATCACGGCGGTGCGGCTGATCGAGCGCGATAGCCTGGCAGGCGCCGTCGAGCACCTGGCCTCGGAAATTCGTAGCACGCCCCAAGTGGCCCGCTATGTGGCCCAGCGCTGTGGCAACGACCCCGCGCGCTTGCTGGCCTACTTGCGCCAGGCTGCAATGCGCAATTACACCGGCTACCTGACCAGCGCGCCGAGCCTCGACCAGACGCTGGTCGGCCTGCAATTGGCCGAGCGCCGCAACGTGCTGCTTGCGCAGGCACGTGAGTCGGGGCGCAGCCAGGCCAGTACCCACAAGGACAACGCCTACAGCGCGCACCTGCGTCACACCGGTTATCTGCGGGCCGCGCTTGGCGTGGTGCCGGGCCTGGGCTCCTGGTATGCGGTGATGGATATCCATGACGGCGCCCTGGAGCTGGCGGAGTCCTGGCGTACCGGCAGCAGCCTACAGATGCTGCGAGGCACGCTGAGCGTGGTCATGGGCATCATCGAAATCTTCAGCACGGTGCTGCCGGTGGGGGCGTCGGTGTCGGCACTGCGCCGCGTGGTTCGCCAGGCCGCCCGGTTGCGGGTGGCGCGCCAGCCCTTTCGCGGCTATGCCAGCGGCCAGTCGCTCAATGGCGCCGAGCCGTTGGGCGGCCTGGATGCGAATACCTGGCGTACGCAAGGCAAGCAGTACCTCTGGCAGGACGGTGTGGCCTATGAGGTCTATCGGCGCAGCGACGAAGCGACCCTGCGTCTGCGCGCCACGGCCACACGACGTTATGAGGCGCCGGTGCGCCAGGATGGCGGGCGTTGGGTCATGCATGGCGACGTTGGCTTGCGTGGTGGTGGCGGCAAGCTGACCGAGGCCGAGCGCCTGTTCGCCGACTGGGGGCCGCGTAGCCGACATTGGCCGTTGTCGCAGATGAGCCGTACGCAGGCATTGGCGCGTGGTCGACTGGAACTGGCGCGCTACCGTTTTCCCAACGAGCACCAGCAGGTCGAGTTCACCTACTCCTTCCTGCAGGACGGCGTGGCACCTAGATGGGCGAGGCAATACCTGCGCGATGGGGCGATTACAGACATTATCGTGCCGGGCGATACCTGGCAGGCGGTGCGCTGGAATGTCGCCCAGGGTGATCGCATCGTCGACCTTCATGGTGGGCGCGTGAACATCTTCTTCGCTGGCCCCGACGTCGCCACGGCGCAGCCGGGCCTGCGTCTGGAGGGGCATTACTACCCGACCCTGGCGGGCGAAGCATTCGGCGGCACGGCGTATGTGCGCCCAAGCGGACGGATGCCGCGCAACCTGGCCGAGCTCGATAGCCTGATCGAGCAAGGCAGTGGCCCGGTGCGGGTCGCACTGGGCGCTACGGCGGTCGATGCACCGGTGGTGGTGGGTGGGTTCACCCAGACCTTCCGCCAACGCCTGGCCACGCGCCTGCCGTTGTTGAGCGAAAACAGCCGCAGGGCCCTGGGAGAGGCCCTTTACCGCAACGCCGATCGCACCACGACCGAGCTGAGCCATGCCCGGTTGGCACACCTGGGCGAGCGAATCGGCGATACCAACCTCGAGCCGCTGCGCGAGATGACGGCGATACCGGTGCAGGGCCAGGCGCGGCACATTTACCTGTCGACGCAGGACGATGCTTTGCGCCAACTGGGTTGGCCATTGCAGCCGGTCGAACACCGGGCCTTGCGCCGCGCCCTGGAAAATGTAGAGTCCGCGGCCCTCGGCACGGTGTTGCGCGATGTGCTGACGGCGCGTGGCTACCAGGTGATCGATAGCCTTGGCACTGCCGAGCGCCATTTGGTGCTGTTCCGTCGGTCAGGCCAGACGGAAATCTACATGCTGCTGCAAGGGCGCACACTGGGGCCTATATCGTTGCAGGGACCCAATGGCCTAGTGGCCCTGAGCGATGCCTGGATGGATTTCATGATCGCCTCGATTCACAGCCTGCGCCTGGCCGCAGTGCTGCGCACCGCACGTCGCAGTGGCGTGTTGCGCACGGTCTTGGGCGGCGTGCACCTGGATGGCCCGGACCGCAGCCTGTTGGTGTGGGAGCGGGTGACCGTGGTGGCGACCAGTCAGGCGCAGTTGCCGCGCCTGAGAAACTGGCGTCATGACCTGCGTCCCCTGACCGCTGGCGACCACGAGCTGGTGCCGAGCAGTGGGCTGTATGGCGCCGAGGGACAGGTCAGTGTGTCGGGGGTTGGTGTCAACGGGCGATTGCTTCCGGTCTTTCCCGTCGACTCCGGCAGCCGCATGGTGCTCAGCCGCTCATCCAATTTGTCGGACACGTTGAGCTTCGACGAACTGGAGCTGTGCTTGCGTGAGCGTTTTGGCGAGCAGCCATGGATGGTGGTGGGGGGCGCTAGCGGCTGGACGGTACGACGACCTCTGTTCAACGCCCCGCTCGACCGCCATGTGGCCCGGGCACGCGCAGGCCTCACCCGGCAAAGCGCGCTGAATGCGGCCCGGTACGTGTTCGAACATGCCGAGGGCAGCATGCACGAGCGGCTGATCCGCCTTGAGCACATCACCGGCAGCTGGGCCTATGGCAGCCGTCCGGTCGATGAGCTGGCCGACCCGCTGCTGTTGCTCGCGCAGCAGACCCCCACGGAGCTGGACGAGGCGCTCGCCTGGAGCCTGGCGCTACCGATCGATGTCGCCAGCGCCACCCCTGCGGTGTATTACCTGCGTGCAGTCGACGACTACACCCAGGGGCTGCTGGCGGCGGTGAGCGGCACGCGGATGCGTGCGCATGCGCTGAACGTGGTCGATGACATGCTGGTGCGCTACGGCTTGAACCAGGAGCATCGCACCGGTGCTGTTGCGCTGTACCACCAGGCTTCGAGCAATCGCAGCTACCTGCTGGCGATGGCTGTGAGCGAGCAACCCAGCGTCGAGTTCGCGTTTCAGGAGGGCCGAGCCGTGTTGTCCAACGACTGGTTGCAGCACTGGCGCCAGCAACTGCCGGCCGAGGCGGCGCAGCGTCTGCAAGAGGCTGAGGAAGGGGGAAGGCTGGTGCGCATGGTCGCCATCCTGCGCCTGGAAGAGGGGCCGCATATCGGCCAGGTCGCCTTGCAGCGCCTGGCCGATTTCTAGCGGTTTCAGCGTTGGTGCACGCGACGGCCGGCCGCGAAGGTTTCGCGCACGGTGCGGTCGTCGCCCAGGGTGGTGAGCACGAACAGGGTTTCCTCGATGCTGTTGGACTGCTGGATGCGGTAGTCCAGCAGTGGCGTGGCCTTGTAGTCGAGCACCACGAAGTCGGCATCAAAGCCTGGGCGCAGGCTGCCGATACGGTCGTCCAGGCGTAACGCACGGGCACCGCCCAAGGTGGCCAGGTACAGCGACTTGTAAGGGTGCAGCCGCACATCTTGCAGCTGCATCACCTTGTACGCCTCGTTCAGCGTGTTGAGCAGCGAGAAGCTGGTACCGGCGCCGACGTCGGTGCCCAGGCCCACATTGACCTTGAACCGCTCGGCCTGGGGCAGGTTGAACAGGCCGCTACCCAGGAACAGGTTGGAGGTGGGGCAGAAGGCGATGGCCGAGCCAGTTTGCGACAGGCGCTGGCACTCTTCGTCGCACAGGTGCACGCCATGGGCGAACACCGAGCGCTCGCCCAGCAGCTCGAAGTGGTCGTAGACGTCCAGGTAGCCTTTGCGCTCGGGGAACAGTTCCTTGACCCAGTCGATCTCCTTGAGGTTTTCCGACAGGTGCGTGTGCAGGTACACGCCGGGGTGCTCCTTGAGCAATTGCCCAGCCACTGCAAGTTGCTCAGGGGTGCTGGTCGGGGCGAAGCGTGGGGTCACCGCGTAGTGCAGGCGGCCCTTGCCGTGCCAGCGCTCGATCAGCTGCTTGCTTTGCGTGTAGCTGGTTTCGGCGGTGTCGGTCAGGTAGTCGGGGGCGTTGCGGTCCATCATCACCTTGCCGGCGATCAGGCGCAGGTCCAGGCGCTCGGCCTCCTCGAACAGCGCGTTCACCGACTCGGGGTGCACACTGCCGAACACCAGCGCGGTGGTGGTGCCGTTGCGCAGCAGCTCCTCGAGGAAAATCTTCGCGACCTTGTCGGCGTGGTCCTTGTCGGCGAACTGCTTCTCGCAGGGGAAGGTGTAGGTGTTCAGCCAGTCCAGCAGTTGCTCGCCGTAGGAGCCGATCATGCCGGTCTGCGGGAAATGGATATGGGTGTCGATGAAGCCAGGGGTGATCAGCGCGTCCTGGTAGTGAACGACCTCGATGTCGGCGTCCAGGGTCGGCAGCAGTTCGCTGGCATGGCCCAGGGCCTTGATGCGGCCCTCGTCGATCACCAGCAGGCCGTCCTCGTAGTATTCGTGGGAGGCTTCCAGACCGACTTCGGCCGGGTCGGCGATGCTGTGCAGGATGGCGGCGCGGTAGGCTTTGCGGGTTGTGCTCATGTAGGGGCTCGTCAGATGGCTTGGCTGCGCCGGGAGGGCGGCAGCAACTGGGCGATGGGGCCGGCGTTGACGGCAGCGTCGTGCTGGCCGAAGCAGGCGTTGTAGGTGGCGATGATTTCTGCGGCGATGGACACGGCGATCTCGATCGGCAGCTTGCCCTTGACCTCGGCCAGGCCCATGGGGCAGCGCATGCGTGCCATCAGTGCGTCGTCGAAGCCGCGCTCGCGCAGGCGGTGCTCGAACTTGACCCGCTTGGTCTTCGAGCCGATCAGGCCGAACCAGGTGAAGTCGTTGCGTTTGAGGATTGCGGCGGTGAGTTCCAGGTCGAGCTGGTGGTTGTGGGTCATGACGATGCAGTAGCTGCCGGCGGGCAGCTCGGCCACTTCGTCGACCGGCTCTTCGTTGACCACCTTGGTGACCCCCTCGGGGATCGCGTGGGGAAACTCCTGTTCGCGCGAATCGATCCAGCGCACCCGGCAGGGCAGGGCGGCGAGCAAGGGTACCAGAGCGCGGCCGACATGGCCTGCGCCGAACACGGCGATCTGCGCCTGCACCGCCGCCATGGGCTCGAACAGCAGCACCGTGGCGCCACCGCAGCACTGGCCCAGGCTGGCGCCGAGGCTGAAGCGCTCCAGGTGCGGGGTGCTGCGTTGTTCCTCGAGCATCTGCCGGGCGATGTGCAGCGCCTTGTACTCCAGGTGGCCGCCGCCGATGGTGTCGAACAGGCCGGTGGCGCTGACCACCATCTTGGAGCCGGCGTTGCGCGGGGTCGAGCCGCGCTCCTCGATGATGGTCACCAGCACGCAGGCTTCGCCGCGGGCTTGGTGGTCGGCGAGGGCGTTGATCCATTGATGCATGTCTGAATCCTCCGTCAACCCTGTAGGAGCGGGCTTGCCCGCGAAGAGGGCGGCGAGGCCACCATCGCATTCGCGGGCAAGCCCGCTCCTACAGAGTCCTGCATCGTCAGTGGGTAACGGTTTCCACTTCTTGTTCCACCGGCTGCGCAGTTGCTACCGCCTTGCGCATCTGCTCGCAGCCCCACAGCACCCGCTCCGGGGTGGACGGTGCGTCGATGTTCGGCTGCACGCGGTAGTCGGCAATGCTCGCCACCGCGTCCTTGATCGCGCACCAGGCAGCGATACCGAGCATGAACGGCGGCTCGCCCACGGCCTTGGAGTGGAACACCGTGTCTTCCGGGTTCTTGCGGTTCTCCACCAGCTTCACCCGCATATCGATAGGCATGTCGGCCACTGCCGGGATCTTGTAGCTGGCCGGGCCATTGGTCATCAGCTTGCCCTTGGCGTTCCACACCAGCTCCTCGGTGGTCAGCCAGCCCATGCCCTGGATGAAACCACCCTCCACCTGGCCGATGTCGATGGCCGGGTTCAGCGAGTCACCCACATCGTGCAGGATGTCGGCGCGCAGCATCTTGTACTCGCCGGTCAGGGTGTCGACGACCACCTCCACGCAGGCAGCGCCGAAGGCGAAGTAGTAGAACGGCCGACCACGGGCCTGGCTGCGGTCGTAGAAGATCTTCGGCGTGCGATAGAAGCCAGTGCTCGACAGCGACACCTGGGCGAAATAAGCCTGCTGCACCAGCTGCTCGAAGCTGACGATTTCGTCGCGAATGCGCACGTGGCCGTTGCGAAACTCCACATCTTCCTCGGTGACTTTGTAATGACGCGCAGCGAACTCGGTCAGGCGTGTCTTGAGGATCTCGGCAGCGTTCTGCGCAGCCTTGCCGTTCAGGTCGGCGCCGCTTGAGGCCGCAGTCGGCGAGGTGTTGGGCACTTTGTCGGTGTTGGTGGCGGTGATTTGGATGCGGTTGAAGTCGACCTGGAAAATCTGGGCCACCACCTGCGCCACCTTGGTGTTCAGGCCCTGGCCCATCTCGGTGCCGCCGTGGTTGAGGTGGATGCTGCCGTCGGTGTAGATGTGGATCAAGGCACCGGCCTGGTTGAGGAAGGTGGCCGTGAACGAGATGCCGAACTTCACCGGGGTCAGCGCCAGGCCTTTCTTCAGCACCGGGCTGTGGGCGTTGAACTGGCGGATCGACTTGCGCCGCTCGGCATAGTCGCAGCTGGCTTCGAGGTCTGCGGTCATCTCTTCGAGCATGTTGTGCTCGACGGTCTGGTAGTAGTGGGTGACGTTGCGCTCGGTCTTGCCGTAGTAGTTGGCCTTGCGCACTGCCAGCGGGTCGCGGCCCAGGTGGCGGGCGATGTGGTCCATCACCTCTTCGATAGCGACCATGCCTTGCGGGCCGCCGAAGCCGCGGTAGGCGGTGTTGGAGGCGGTGTTGGTCTTGCAGCGGTGGCCGTGCACGGTGGCATCGCCCAGGTAATAAGCGTTGTCGGAGTGGAACATGGCGCGGTCGACGATAGAGCCGGAGAGGTCCGGCGAGTAGCCGCAGTTGCCGGCCAGGTCGAACTCGATGCCATGCAGGCGGCCGCTGTCGTCGAAGCCGACGTCGTACTCCACGTAGAACGGGTGGCGCTTGCCGGTCATGGTCATGTCCTCGACCCGTGGCAGGCGCATCTTGGTCGGCTGGCCGGTCAGGCGCGCGACCACCGCGCACAGGCACGCGGGGCTGGCGGCCTGGGTTTCCTTGCCGCCGAAGCCGCCGCCCATGCGGCGCATGTCCAGTACCACCTTGTTCATCGGTACGTCCAGCACCTGGCCACCAGCTTCTGTACCTCGGTGGGGTTCTGGGTGGAGCAGTAGACGATCATGCCGCCGTCCTCGGTGGGCATCACCGAGGAAATCTGCGTTTCCAGGTAGAAGTGCTCCTGGCCACCGATGTGCAAGGTGCCTTGCAGGCGGTGCGGGGCGCTGGCCAGGGCGGCGGCAGAGTCACCGCGCTGGTGGGTGTGGCTGTCGAGCACGAAGTGTTTTTTGCGGAAGGCTTCGACCACATCCAGCACAGGTTCCAGGTCTTCGTACTCGACGATCGCGGCCATCGCCGCACGCCTTGCGGTGTCCAGGTCGCGGGCGGCCACGGCGAGCACCGGCTGGCCGAAGAACTCGACCTTGTCGATGGCCAGCAGCGGGTCGCCGGCCACCACCGGGCCGATGTCCTTCAGGCCCGGGATGTCTTCGTGGGTGATGGCGATGCGCACGCCTTCGAAGGCATAGCAGGGCGTGGTGTCGATGCGCAGGATGCGCGCGTGGGCGCGGTCCGAGGTGCGTGCATACACATGCAACTGGTTGGGGAATTCCAGGCGGTCGTCGATGTACTGCGCCTCGCCTGACACATGTTTGTCGGCGCTGTCGTGCTTGACACTGCGGCCGACCCCGGTGGTCAGGTCCTGGCGGAACAATTCGGCCATCTCGGCCTGGCTCTTGACGGCGTGATGGTTAGACATAGGCGGTCACCCGGGTTTCGATGTGCGGCGTTTGCAGTTCGATGAAGTATTTGCGCAGCAGGTTCTGCGCGGTCAGCAGGCGGTATTCGCGGCTGGCGCGGAAGTCGCTGAGCGGGGTGAAGTCCTCGGCCAGGGCCTGGCAAGCGCGCTCGATGCTGGCCTGGTTCCAAGGTTTGCCCAGCAGCGCGGCTTCGCAGCTGCGGGCACGTTTCGGGATCGCCGCCATGCCGCCGAAGGCGATGCGTACGCCGCTGACCACGCCGTTCTCGATGCTCAGGTTGAAGGCCGCGCACACCGCGGAAATGTCGTCATCCAGGCGCTTGGACACCTTGTAGGCGCGGAACGCCCAGTCCTTGCGGGCGCGCGGCACGATGATCTTCTCGATGAACTCGCTGTCCTGGCGCGCGGTGATGCGGTAGTCGATGAAGTAGTCTTCCAGCGCCAGGGTGCGCTGGCGCTGGCCTTGGCGCAGCACCACCTGGGCGTCCAGGGCGATCAGCAGGGGTGGCGAGTCGCCGATCGGCGAAGCGTTGCCGATATTGCCGCCCAGGGTGCCCTGGTTGCGGATCTGCAGCGAGGCGAAACGGTGCAGCAGGTCGCCGAAGTCTGGGTATTCCTCGTTGAGTGCGCCGTAGCAGTCGGTGAGCGGGGTGGCGGCGCCGATTTCCAGGTGCGTGGCGCTCTTGTCGATGCGCTTGAGCTCGGCCACATGGCCGACGTAGATCATCACCGGCAGGGCGCGGTGGAACTGGGTGACTTCCAGCGCCAGGTCAGTGCCACCGGCCAGCAGGCGCGCCTCGGGGTGCGAGCTGTACAGGTCGGCGAGGTCGGCCACGGTCAGCGGCACCAGGCAGCGCTTGTCGCCGCTGTTGAGCTCGCCGGTTTCCTGCGGGGCGATGGCTTGCAGGCGAGCGATGGTCTGCGCCTGTTGGGCGTCGAACTGGTCGCGGCAGGGGCGTGCGCAGCTTTGCTCGGCGGCATTGAGGATCGGCCGGTAGCCGGTGCAGCGGCACAGGTTGCCTGCCAGGGCTTCCTGGGCCTGGTGCAGGTCGTGGCCGCTGCTGTTTTTTTGCAGGGCGAACAACGACATGACGAAACCTGGGGTGCAGAAGCCGCACTGCGAGCCATGGCAGTCGGCCATTGCCCGTTGCACGCTGTGCAGTTCACCTTGGTGCTTGAGGCCTTCGACGCTGATCAGCTGCTTGCCGTGCAGGGCGGACACGAAGGTCAGGCAGGAGTTGAGGCTGCGGTAGCGCAGGGCGTCGGCGCCCTGGTCGTCCTGGGTCAGCTCGCCGACCACCACGGTGCAGGCGCCGCAGTCGCCACTGGCGCAGCCTTCCTTGGTGCCGGGCTTGCCCAGGTGCTCGCGCAGGTATTGCAGCACCGTCATGTTCGGGTCCAGGGCGTGCTCGTTGCGCAGCTCCTGGTTGACGAGAAACTGGATCACGGGGGTGTGCCTCGCAAGGGTTTTATTGTTGTTGGAGCGGACTCTAAGCAGGGCTGACCTTGGGGTCAATATTTTTCTGACTTCTAGGTCAGGATTTTTCCCGCAATCCGACGAAACCGCCCAAACGTGTCTTCCTACAAGCATAGATCGCGCCGCTCACGCCGCTGAGTCGCGTGTCGCACAAAGCCCGTCGGGGCTATGCGCGGGTGAGCAGCAAGTGCGCTACAATCGCGCCTTTGTGCCACTACCTGGATTCTGAAGGAAAACCATGACGTTCAAGGCGCCGGACAGCCTCTCCGAGCAGATCGCCCACTACCTGGCCGAACGCATCATTCGTGGCGAACTGGCGCCAGGCGAGCGCATCCAGGAGCTGAAGGTCACCCAGGCGCTGAACGTCAGCCGCGGCTCGGTGCGCGAGGCCTTGCTGATTCTCGAGCGCCGCCACCTGGTGGCGATCCTGCCGCGCCGCGGCGCCCACGTTACCGAACTCGACGAGTACAGCGTGCGCAGCCTGTGCCAGTTGATGGGCGAGCTGTACATTTTGCTGGGCAACGCGGTTGCCCAACGTTGGGGCAGTGAGGCCGACCTGCGCCCGTTCCTGGAAATTCAGCAGCGCCTGCAGCAGGCCCATGCGGCCCAGGACATCAAGGCCTTCGTCGCCGAAAGCTTCGCGGTGATGCGCGCTGCCTACCCCTTCGTCGACAACCCCTACCTGCAGGAAACCGTCGAGAACCTGCAACCGGCCATGAGCCGCGCCTATTACCTGGCCCTGGACCAGCGCAAGGCCAGCATGGACGACTACCTGGAGCTGTTCGCCCGCCTGCTCGAAGCTGTACTTGCCCGCGACCTGCCGCGCATTCGCGAAGTGCTGGTCGCCTATTGCCAGCGCAGCTGCGAGCTGGTGCTGGCCGCGTTGGCGCAGGCCTGACCGATGCGCCTCAAGTGCATCCGCCTGGCCGGCTTCAAGTCGTTCGTCGACCCCACCACGGTCAATTTCCCCAGCAACATGGCGGCAGTGGTCGGGCCTAACGGCTGTGGCAAGTCCAACATCATCGACGCCGTGCGCTGGGTGATGGGCGAAAGTTCGGCGAAGAACCTGCGCGGCGAATCGATGACCGACGTCATCTTCAACGGCTCGTCCGGGCGCAAGCCGGTCAGCCAGGCCAGCATCGAGCTGGTGTTCGACAACAGCGACAACACCTTGGTGGGCGAGTACGCCGCTTATGCGGAAATCTCCATTCGCCGCAAGGTGACGCGCGATGCGCAGAACACCTACTACCTCAATGGCACCAAGTGCCGGCGCCGTGACATCACCGACATCTTCCTCGGCACCGGCCTTGGGCCGCGCAGCTACTCGATCATCGAGCAGGGCATGATCTCCAAGCTGATCGAAGCCAAGCCCGAGGAGCTGCGCAACTTCATCGAGGAGGCGGCGGGTATCTCCAAGTACAAGGAGCGCCGCCGCGAGACCGAGAACCGCATTCGCCGCACCCACGAGAACCTGGCGCGCCTGACCGACCTGCGCGAAGAGCTCGAACGCCAGCTCGAGCGCCTGCACCGCCAGGCCCAGGCGGCCGAGAAGTACCGGGAATACAAAGCCCAGGAACGCCAGCTCAAGGCGCGCCTGTCGGCCCTGCGCTGGCGTGCCCTGGATGAGCGCGTGCGCCAGCGCGAGACGATCATCGGCGACCAGGAAGTGGCCTTCGAGGCGTTGGTGGCCGAGCAGCGCAACGCCGATGCCAGTATCGAGCGCCTGCGTGATGGCCACCATGAGCTGTCCGAGCGTTTCAACCAGGTACAGGGGCGTTTCTACTCGGTGGCTGGCGACATCGCCCGGGTCGAGCAGAGCATCCAGCATGGCCAGCAGCGCCTGCGCCAGTTGCAGGACGACCTCAAGGAAGCTGAGCGCACGCGTCTTGAGACCGAATCGCACCTGGGCCACGACCGCACCCTGCTGGCCACCCTCGGCGAAGAGCTGGCGATGCTCGAGCCCGAGCAGGAAATGACCCTGGCGGCCGCCGAAGAAGCCGCCGCCACCCTGGAAGAAGCCGAGCTGGGCATGCACGGCTGGCAGGAGCAGTGGGACGCGTTCAACACCCAGTCTGCCGAGCCGCGGCGCCAGGCCGAAGTGCAGCAGGCGCGCCTGCAACAGCTGGAAACCAGCCTGGAGCGCCTGGCCGAGCGCCAGCGCAAGCTGGGCGAGGAACGCGAGCAACTGGGCGCCGACCCGCAGGATGCGGCCATGCTCGAGCTGTCCGAGCAGGTGGCCAGCAGTGAAATGCTGCTTGAGGACCTGCACCTGCAAGAACAGCAGGTGGTCGAGCGCCTGGAAAACGTGCGCGAGCAGTTGCAGCAGGCCACCCAGGCCCAGCAACAGCAGCAAGGTGATTTGCAGCGCCTGGGCGGTCGCTTGGCTTCGCTGGAGGCCTTGCAGCAAGCAGCGCTTGAGCCTGGCGCCGGGGCCGGTGAATGGTTGCGTGGCCAGGGCTTGGAACAGCGTCCGCGCCTGGCCGAGGGCCTGCGTGTCGAACCGGGTTGGGAGTTGGCGGTGGAAACCGTGCTGGGCGCCGACCTGCAAGCGGTATTGGTGGACAACCTCGGCGGGCTTGATTTCGCCGCTTTGGAACAGGGCGATTTGCGTCTGCTGCTGGCTGCCGGTGATAGCACTCGTCAGCCCGGCAGCTTGCTGGACAAAGTAGAAGGGCGCACCGACCTGGCGCCTTGGCTGGGGCAGGTAAGGCCGGTGGAAACCCTTGAGCAGGCGCTGGCGCAACGGGCCACGCTCGGCGAGGGGCAGAGCCTGGTCAGCCGCGACGGCTACTGGGTGGGTCGGCACTTCCTGCGGGTCAGCCGCGGCGGCGAGGCCCAGGGCGGTGTGCTGGCGCGTGGCCAGGAAATCGAACGTCTCGGCCATGAGCAGCTCGAGCTGGAGGCGCTGCTCGAACAGCTCGAGCAACAGTTGCAGCACCTGCGCGAGCAGCAGCAGGAACACGAAGACCAGCGCGAGCAACTGCGCCGCAGCAGCCAGGAAGAAAACCGCCAGTTGGGCGAATTCAAGGCCAGCCTCTCGGCCAGCCGTGCCCGTGCCGAGCAGCTGGAACTGCGCCGCCGTCGCCTGGCCGAAGAGCTGGCCGAGCTTCAGGAGCAGCGTGAGCTCGAGCACGAGCAACTGGGCGAGTCGCGCCTGCTGTTGCAAGACGCCCTGGAGTCGATGGCCCAGGACACCGAGCAGCGCGAGCAACTGCTGGCCCGCCGCGACACGCTGCGCGAAGGCCTCGACCGCGTTCGCCAGGAAGCCCGCCAGCACAAGGACCACGCCCACCAGCTGGCCGTACGCCTGGGTTCGCTGCGCGCCCAGTACGATTCCACCCGCCAGGCCCTGGAGCGCCTGGAGCTGCAAGCCGAGCGCCTGAACGAACGCCAGGAACAGCTGAGCCTGAACCTGGAGGAGGGCGAGGCCCCGCAAGAGGAACTGCGCCTCAAGCTCGAGGAGCTGCTGGAGCGGCGCATGAGCGTCGACGAGGAAATGCGCCAGGCCCGCCTGCACATGGACGACGCCGACCGCCAGCTGCGCGACGCGGAAAAGCGCCGCACCCAGGCCGAGCAGCAATCGCAATTGCTGCGTGGCCAGTTGGAGCAGTCGCGCCTGGAGTCCCAGGGCCTGGATGTGCGCCGCAAGACCCTTCAGGAACAACTGCTGGCCGACGGCTACGACCTGCAAGGGGTGCTCGCCACCCTCGAAGCCGAGGCCAGCGAGGCCGGCACCGAGCAGGAACTGGAACAGATGGAGGCGCGTATCCAGCGCCTGGGCGCGATCAACCTGGCGGCCATCGAAGAGTACGAACAGCAGTCCGAGCGCAAGCGCTACCTCGACGCCCAGGACGCTGATTTGGTCGAGGCGCTGGAGACCCTGGAAAACGTCATTCGCAAGATCGACAAGGAAACCCGCAACCGCTTCAAGGATACCTTCGATCAGATAAATGCCGGTTTACAGGCACTTTTTCCAAAAGTTTTCGGTGGTGAGCAGTGCTTATCTGGAACTGACGGGCGAAGATCTACTCGATACAGGGGTGACGATCATGGCGCGCCCGCCGGGCAAGAAGAACAGCACCATCCATCTGCTGTCCGGCGGCGAAAAAGCACTGACTGCCCTGGCACTGGTGTTCGCCATCTTCAAACTCAACCCGGCACCGTTCTGCATGCTCGATGAGGTCGATGCGCCGCTGGACGATGCCAACGTCGGGCGCTACGCCAGGTTGGTCAAGGAAATGAGTGAAAGCGTGCAATTCATCTATATCACCCACAACAAGATCGCCATGGAAATGGCCGACCAATTGATGGGCGTGACCATGCACGAACCGGGCTGTTCACGTCTTGTTGCAGTTGATGTGGAGGCAGCGATGGCAATGGTCGACGCTTGATGAGAGAAGATAAAGCGAGATCTGTGGGCAAATGCTCCATTGCACGTGCGACAGACGGTGTAAAGTTGGCCAAGGTCGTGCTAGCTTAATGTCATTGTTTTTTTGCGTGGGTAAAACGCCTGTCAGAACATAGAGTTGGCGCCACGTGTTAAAGGGCTTTGAACCCTTTGTTTTCAAGCATATTTTTATAGAGGCACGGGATTACATGGAAATCGGTCTGCGCGAGTGGCTGATCGTCATCGGCATCATAGTGATCGCCGGTATTCTCTTCGACGGCTGGCGCCGCATGCGCGGCGGCAAGGGTAAATTGAAATTCCGTCTGGACCGCAGCTACTCCAACCTGCCGGACGATGAAGGCAGTGCCGAGGTGCTTGGCCCTGCGCGGGTACTGGAAACCCAGCACAGAGAGCCGGAGCTGGACGAAACCGACTTGCCGTCGCTGAGCGCCTCGCCACGCGAGCGTGAGCCCCGCGAGCCGCGCGCTGAACGCGAGCCCAAGCCGGCCAAGGCCTCCAAGCGTGGCAAGCGCAACAGCGAGCCGCAGCAGGGCGACCTGAACCTGGCCGCCGAGCCTCGCGAACCGGACCTGTTCGCCGACGCCGACAGCGATTACGACGACGACAACCGCAGCAGCGGTTTCGCCGCCACCAGCAACGCCGCCAAGGAGCTGCCGCCGGTGGAAGAGGTGCTGGTGATCAGCGTCATCTCCCGTGACGAAAGCGGTTTCAAGGGCCCGGCGCTGTTGCAGAACATCCTCGAAAGCGGCCTGCGTTTCGGCGAAATGGATATCTTCCACCGCCACGAAAGCATGGCCGGCCACGGCGAGGTGCTGTTCTCGATGGCCAACGCGGTCAAGCCGGGGGTGTTCGACCTGGACGACATCGACCACTTCAGCACCCGCGCGGTCAGCTTCTTCCTCGGCCTGCCTGGCCCGCGTCATCCCAAGCAGGCCTTCGATGTGATGGTCGCCGCCGCCCGCAAGCTGGCCCACGAGCTCAATGGCGAGCTGAAAGATGACCAGCGAAGCGTGCTGACCGCCCAGACCATCGAGCATTACCGCCAGCGTATCGTCGAGTTCGAGCGCCGCGCGCTGACTCAGAAACGTTGATTGCCCAGGTGGACGCGTTGTCCGCCGTGATTCAAGTAAAAGAGCAGCCCCGCCAGGCTGCTCTTTTGCTTTGCAAGAGAAGATTCCAATGAACATCGAAAACCGTATCCACGCACTGCGTGCAGAGCTCGAACGGCATAACTACAACTATTACGTACTCGACATGCCGGTGGTGCCCGACGCCGAGTACGATCGCCTGTTCAACGAGCTCAAGGCATTGGAGGCCGAGAACCCGCACCTGGTGACCCCGGACTCGCCGACCCAGCGTGTTGGTGGCGCGGCCCTGGCGGCGTTCAGCCAGGTGCGCCATGAAGTGCCGATGCTCAGCCTGGGCAACGCCTTCGAAGAAACCGACCTGAAAGAGTTCGACCGCCGCGTGGTCGAGGGACTCGACCAGGCCGCTGCCGTGGACTACAGCTGCGAACCCAAGCTCGATGGCCTGGCGGTCAGTCTGCTGTACCGCGACGGCCAATTGGTGCAAGGCGCCACCCGTGGCGACGGCACCACCGGCGAAGACATCAGCAGCAACGTGCGAACCGTGCGCAATATCCCGCTCAAGCTCCAGGGCGAAGGCTGGCCGAGCGTGCTGGAGGTGCGTGGCGAGGTGTACATGAGCAAGGCCGGCTTCGAGCGGCTCAACGCTGCCCAGGCCGAGAGCGGCGGCAAGACCTTCGCCAACCCGCGCAACGCCGCCGCCGGCAGCTTGCGCCAGCTGGACTCGAAGATCACCGCCAGCCGCCCACTGGAGTTCTGCTGCTATGGCCTGGGCCAGGTGTCCGAGGCGATAGAGGACACGCATATCGGCATCCTCGAGAAACTCAAGACCTGGGGCCTGCCGATCAGTCGCGAGCTCAAGCATGCCGCTGGGGTCGAGGAATGCCTGGCCTACTACCGCGAAATCGGCGCACGGCGCAACGACCTGCCCTACGAAATCGACGGCGTGGTGTTCAAGGTCAACAGCCTGGCTGCCCAGCGCGAACTGGGCTTCCGTGCCCGCGAACCACGCTGGGCCATCGCCCACAAGTTCCCGGCCATGGAAGAACTCACCGAGGTGCTCGACGTGGAGTTCCAGGTGGGGCGTACCGGTGCGGTCACGCCCGTGGCGCGCCTGAAGCCGGTCAAGGTGGCCGGTGTGACCGTCTCCAACGCCACCCTGCACAACATGGACGAGATCGCCCGGCTGGGCCTGATGATCGGCGATACCGTCATTATCCGCCGAGCCGGTGACGTGATCCCACAAGTCATGCAGGTAGTGACCGAGCGTCGCCCCGAAGGCGCCCAGCCAGTCGCGGTGCCCAGCGCCTGCCCGGTGTGCGGTTCGCAGGTCGAGCGCACCCAACTGGTCAAGCGCAGCAAGGGCAAGGAGACCACCAGCGAAGGCGCGGTGTACCGTTGCGTCGGCCGCCTGAGCTGCGCCGCCCAGCTCAAGCAGGCGATCATCCACTATGTGTCGCGCCGCGCCATGGACATCGACGGCCTGGGCGAGAAAAGCGTCGAACAGTTGGTGGATGAAGGGCTGATTCGTTCCCCGGCAGACCTCTACCGCCTCACTTTCGAGCAGGTCGTGGCCCTCGAAGGCTTCGCCGAGGTATCCAGCAACAAGCTGCTGGAGGCCATCGAAGCCAGCAAGCGCCCGAGCCTGGCGCGGTTCATCTTTGCCTTGGGCATTCCCGATGTCGGCGAAGAGACCGCCAAGGTACTGGCACGCTCCCTGGGCAGCCTGGCGCGGGTCCAGGTGGCGCTGCCCCAGGTGCTTACCTACCTGCCGGACATCGGCCTGGAAGTGGCCCACGAGATCCACAACTTCTTCGAGGATGCGCACAACCGCGAGGTCATCCAGCAGCTGCTCGACAGTGGCCTGCAGTTGCAGGACGAAGGCGAGCTGGCTGCCGAGTTCGCCGCCAGCACCACCCTGGCCGAGCTGATCGCCAAGCTCGACATCGCCTCGGTCGGCCCCACCGGCGCGCAGAAGCTGGTGGACAAGCTGGGCAGCCTGGACAAGATCTTCGCCGCCGACGGCATCGACCTGCGCCAGGCGCTGAGCGCCAAGCCTGCCGAAGCGGTGCGCGAGTTCTTCCGCGACCCGGCCAATCAACAGCTGGCACGTGATATCGAAGCGCAGTTGCTCGAATTCGGCATGCATTGGAGTTGCGAGAAGAAAACGGCGGAAGGTTTGCCGCTGACCGGGCAGACCTGGGTGCTGACCGGCACCCTGGAGCGCATGAGCCGCGATATCGCCAAGGACAAGCTGGAAAGCCTGGGTGCCAAGGTGGCTGGGTCTGTGTCGGGCAAGACCCACTGTGTAGTAGCAGGTCCTGGTGCCGGGTCGAAGCTGGCCAAGGCCAGTGAGCTGGGGGTGAAGGTGATGGATGAAGAGGCGTTCGTTGCCTTCCTTGAAGAGCGCGGGATCGTGCTCTGAGCAAAGGACCTCATCGCGGGACAAGCCCGCTCCCACAGGTTGTTTAGCGTTCTTGAGAGCAGAGGTGAACCGGGGGGTGCGGGCATGTCCC
>NZ_JBNNVR010000063.1:0-32885 GCF_050280645.1 Pseudomonas sp. NPDC089554 | reverse complement strand
ATCATGGCTGGCGGCACCGGGGGCCACGTGTTCCCGCCGCAGGCCTGCGCTCGCGGACGGTGAAATCTGCCGTCGGCCTCGGTATGCTGCTGGCCGAAGGCATTGGCGATACCATTCGTATTTCCCTGGCCGCCGACCCGGTCGAGGAAGTGAAGGTCGGTTACGACATCCTCAAGTCGCTGCACCTGCGTTCGCGTGGCATCAACTTCATCGCCTGCCCGAGCTGCTCGCGGCAGAACTTCGATGTGGTCAAGACCATGAACGAGCTGGAAGGGCGCCTGGAAGACCTGCTGGTACCGCTGGACGTCGCCGTGATCGGCTGCGTGGTCAACGGCCCGGGTGAAGCCAAGGAGTCCCACGTCGGCCTGACCGGTGGCACGCCAAACCTGGTGTACATCGATGGCAAGCCGGCACAGAAACTGACCAACGACAACCTGGTGGACGAGCTGGAAAAGCTCATCCGCCAGAAAGCGGCCGAGAAGGTCGAAGCCGACGCGGCGCTGATCGCCCGTGGCTGACACACAGATTCGTAAGGATTTTTCGTGAGCAAATCGCTGCAAGCCATCCGTGGCATGAACGACATCCTGCCCGAGCAGTCGCCGCTGTGGCGCTACTTCGAGGGCACCGTGGCCGGCCTGCTGGACACCTACGGCTACAGCCAGATCCGCACGCCGATCGTCGAGTTCACCGAGCTGTTCAAGCGCTCGATCGGTGAAGTCACCGATATCGTCGAGAAAGAGATGTACACCTTCGAGGACCGCAACGGCGATTCGCTGACCCTGCGTCCCGAAGGCACCGCCGCGTGTGTACGTGCCGTGCTCGAGCATGGCATCACCGGCAATGGCCAAGTGCAGAAACTCTGGTACATCGGCCAGATGTTCCGCCACGAGCGCCCGCAGAAGGGCCGCTACCGCCAGTTCCACCAGATCGGCGTGGAAGTGTTCAACCTCGATGGCCCGGACATCGACGCCGAACTGATCCTGCTGACCTGGCGCCTGTGGGGCCTGCTGGGCATCCAGGATGCGGTCAAGCTGGAGCTCAACAGCCTGGGCACCAGCGAAGCCCGCGCCCGCTACCGTGACGCGCTGGTCGAGTTCCTCTCGGCGCGCCTGGAGCAACTGGATGAAGACAGCCAGCGCCGCCTCAAGAGCAACCCGCTACGTATCCTCGACAGCAAGGACCAGGGCACCCAGGCGGTGCTGGTGGGCGCGCCGAAGCTCGAAGATTACCTGGACGAAGCATCCCGCGTGCACTTCGAGGGCCTTAAGGCCCGTCTGGAAGCCGCCGGTATTCCGTTCGTGCTCAACACCAAGCTGGTGCGTGGCCTGGACTATTACAGCAAGACCGTATTCGAATGGGTCACCGACAAGCTCGGCGCCCAAGGCACCGTGTGTGCGGGCGGGCGCTACGACGGCCTGGTCGAGCAGATGGGCGGCAAGCCGACGCCGGGCGTGGGCTTCGCCATGGGTATCGAGCGCCTGATCCTGCTGCTCGAGACCCTGGGCAAGGTGCCTGAATCGATCAGCCGCACCGTCGATGTCTACCTGTGTGCCTTCGGCGAGCAGGCGGAGCTTGCGGGCCTGAAACTTTCCGAAAGCCTGCGCGACCGCCTGCCGGGCCTGCGCCTGGCGGTGAACGCCGGTGGTGGCAGCTTCAAGAGCCAGTTCAAGAAGGCCGACAAGAGCGGCGCGCTGTACGCGCTGATCCTCGGCGACGACGAGCTGGCGCAGCAAGTGATAGGTTTCAAGCCCCTGCGTGGCCAGGGCGAACAACAGAACATTGCCTGGGATGCTCTGGCCGAGCACCTGGACGCTGCTTTCGCGCAGGCGTGAAGCGGTCAAACAGCCGAATTGCTGAATAAGGAGTATTGGGGTGTCGAGTACTGATGATGGTGACCTGGCTGCGGCCAAGGACTGGTGGAACCGCAACGGCAAGCCGCTGCTGACCGGTGCCTTGCTCGCCGCTGCAGTGGTGATGGGCTGGCAGGCCTGGCAGAAGTACCAGAGCAACCAGTCGCACGGCGCCTCGGTGCTGTACCAGGCGTTGCTGGAAACCACCCTGACGCCAAGCGGTGAACCTGATGCAAGCAAGGTCGCCGAGCTGTCCGGCAAGCTCAAGAATGAGTTTGGCGGTACCGCCTATGCCCAGTACGGCAGCCTGTTCGTCGCCAAGGTCGCGGTCGACAGCGGCAAGCTGGACGACGCTGCCGCCGAGCTCAAGAGCGTGTTCGACAAGCCGGCCGACGTCACCCTCGGCGAAATTTCGCGCCAGCGCCTGGCCCGCGTGCTCGCGGCCCAGGGCAAGGCCGAAGAAGCCCTCAAGCTGCTCGACGGTGATGCCGACAAGGCGTTCCTGGCCAGCCGCGAAGAATTGAAGGGCGACCTGCTGGTGCAGCTGGGTCGTGCCGACGATGCCCATAGCGCTTACGAAAAAGCCAAGGCCGCGCTGTCCGACGACGCCGCGATCGGTACCTTGCAGCTGAAGCTGGATGACCTGGCCAAAGGGGACGCCTGAAGTGATCGGTTGGAAACAAGCAGCAGTGCTCGCCCTGGCCGTGCTGGCCGCGGGTTGCAGCAGCAACAGCAAGAAGGAACTGCCACCGGCCGAGCTGACCCAGTTCACCGAGGAAGTGGTGCTCAAGAAGCAGTGGAGCCGCTCGATCGGCGACGGCCAGGGTGAGACCTACAACACCCTGGTACCGGCTATCGAGAACGACCGCATCTATGCCTCCGACGTCAACGGACTGGTCTTTGCCCTCGATCGCCTCAATGGCGACGTGGTGTGGAAGAAAGACCTGGAGCTGCCGGTGTCCGGCGCGGTCGGCGTGGGCTATGGCCTGGTCATGCTTGGCACCCTGAAGGGCGAGGTGATCGCCCTGGATTCGAGCACTGGCGAAGAGCGCTGGCGCTCCCGCGTCACCAGCGAAGTGCTGGCGCCGCCTGCCTCCAATGGCGACATCGTCGTGGTGCAGACCCAGGACGACCGCCTGATCGGCCTCGATGCCACCACTGGCGACCGTCGCTGGATCTACGAAAGCACCCCGGCGGTGCTGACCCTGCGGGGTACTGGCGCGCCGATCGTCACCAATCGCCTGGCGGTGGCTGGCCTGTCCACCGGCAAGGTTATTGCGGTGGACACCCAGAACGGCGTGCCGGTCTGGGAAAGCCGCGTGGCCATTCCGCAGGGCCGTTCCGAACTGGACCGTGTGGTGGATATCGACGGCGGCCTGCTGCTGTCGGGTGAAATCCTCTACGTCGGCACCTACCAGGGCCGGGTTGCCGGCCTTGACCTGGAAAGCGGCCGCGTACTGTGGCAGCGCGATGCCTCCAGCTACGTCGGTGTCGCCCAGGGCTTTGGCAACGTCTACGTCAGCGAAGCCTCGGGCACCGTCGAGAGCATCGACGAGCGCTCTTCCAGCTCGTTGTGGAGCAACGACACCATGGCTCGCCGCCAGCTGTCGGCCCCGGAAGTGTTCTCCAGCTACGTAGCGGTAGGTGACTTCGAAGGTTACCTGCACCTGCTCAGCCAGGTCGATGGTCGCTTCGTCGGCCGTGAGCGTATCGACAGCGATGGCCTGCGCGCCCGGCCCCTGGTGGTCGGCGACACCATCTACGTCTTTGGCAACAGCGGCAAGCTCGAGGCACTGACCATCCGCTGAAGCTAAGCTTGGGGTCTGATGGCCCCGAGCTGCGGCGCATGAAGCGCCGCCCGAACTCCGGCCGCTGCCCTGCAGCGGCCTTTGCATTTTCAAGAATTCAAGAGTGGAGAGCCGCATGGTTCCCGTAATCGCCCTGGTAGGACGGCCGAACGTCGGCAAATCCACCATGTTCAACCGCCTGACCAAGACCCGCGATGCCATCGTCGGTGACCTGTCGGGCCTGACCCGTGACCGCCAGTATGGCGATGCCAGCTGGCAGGGTCGTTCCTACATCCTGATCGACACCGGCGGTATCACCGGTGACGAAGTGGGCATGGACGAGAAGATGGCCGAGCAGTCGCTGATGGCCATCGAGGAAGCCGACTACGTCTTGTTCCTGGTCGATGCCCGCGCCGGCATGACCGCTGCCGACCAGATGATCGCCGAGCACCTGCGCAAGCGGAACAAGCAGGCGATCCTGGTGGCCAACAAGATCGACAACATCGACGCCGACGTAGCCCGCGCCGAGTTCTCGCCGATGGGCATGGGCAATGCCATTCCGGTGGCAGGCTCCCAGGGTCGTGGTATCAACGCCCTGATGGAGGCCGTGCTTGGCCACCTGCCGCGTGATGCAGAGGACGAGGCCCTCGACCAGGACGTGGCCGAAGGCGAAGAGGCCGTGCGCATCCCTGGTCCGAGCGAGAAGGATGGCATCAAGATCGCCATCATCGGCCGCCCCAACGTGGGCAAGTCGACCTTGGTCAACCGCATGCTCGGCGAAGAGCGCGTGGTGGTCTACGACGAGCCGGGTACCACCCGCGACAGTATCTACATCCCGTTCGAGCGCGATGGCGACAAGTACACCTTCATCGACACCGCCGGGGTGCGTAAGCGCGGCAAGATCCACGAGGAAGTCGAGAAGTTCTCGGTGGTCAAGACGCTGCAGGCGATCAAGGACGCCAACGTGGTGATCTTCGTCATGGACGCTCGCGAAGGCGTGGTGGACCATGACCTGAACCTGCTGGGCTTCGCCCTGGAAGCCGGCCGCGCCATCGTCATCGCCCTGAACAAGTGGGATGGCATGGAGGCCGGTGAGCGCGCCTACGTGAAGACCGAGCTGGAGCGCCGGTTGTTCTTCGTCGACTTCGCCGACATCCACTTCATTTCCGCGCTGCACGGCACGGGCGTGGGCAACCTGTACAAGTCGGTGCAGGCCGCGTTCACCTCGGCGGTGACCCGCTGGCCCACCAGCCGCCTGACGCAGATTCTCGAAGATGCGGTCAGCGAGCACCAGCCACCGCTGGTCAACGGCCGCCGCATCAAGCTGCGCTATGCCCACCTGGGGGGCGCCAACCCGCCGCTGATCGTGATCCACGGCAACCAGACCGAGAGCATTCCCAAGTCGTACTCGCGTTACCTGGAAAACACCTACCGCCGGGTGCTGAAGCTGGTCGGTACGCCGATTCGCATCGAGTACAAGGGCGGTGAGAACCCGTTCGAGGGCAAGAAGAACACCCTCACCGACCGCCAGGTCAACAAGAAGCGCCGCTTGATGTCGCACCACAAGAAGGCCGAGAAAAAGCGCCGCGACAAGCGCAAGTAACTGCTGTGATGGGGCCGCATGAAGCGGCCCCATTTGTTTCAACCTTTTTCCTGACCCGTCGATCCGCTATGCTCGGGCTTCATCCCCGTGCCGGATACACCCCCCAGGAAAGAGGGCTCCATGATCCGCAGCAAATTGCCGAACGTCGGCACGACCATCTTCACCACCATGTCGCAGCTCGCCACGCAAACCGGCGCGCTCAACCTCTCCCAAGGCTTCCCCGACTTCAATGGCCCGCAACCGCTGCTCGATGCGGTGGGTCGTCATGTGAGCGCCGGCAACAACCAGTACGCGCCCATGACCGGCTTGCCGGCACTGCGTCAGCAGGTAGCGGCGAAAGTCGCGCGGTTGTATGGCGCACAGGTCGATGCCGACCAGGAAGTGACCATCACCCCCGGCGCCACGGAAGCGATCTTCTGCGCCATCCAGGCCGTGGTCCAGGCCGGCGACGAGGTGATCGTATTCGACCCGTGCTACGACAGCTACGAGCCCTCGGTGGAGCTGGCCGGTGGTCGTTGCGTGCACGTGCAACTGAGCGACGGCAGTTTCCACATCGACTGGCAGAAATTCAGCGATGCCCTGAGCCCGCGCACGCGCATGGTCATTCTCAACTCGCCGCACAACCCCAGCGGCGCGCTGATCAGCCGCGAAGACCTCGACCAGCTCGCACAGCTGATTGCCGAGCGCGATATCTACCTGGTCTGCGACGAAGTCTACGAGCACCTGGTCTACGACGGCGTGCGCCATGCCAGCGTGCTGGCCCACGAGCAGCTGTATGCGCGAGCCTTCGTGGTCAGCTCGTTCGGCAAGACCTACCACGTGACTGGCTGGAAGACCGGCTATGTGATCGCTCCTCCGGCCCTGAGCGCCGAGCTGCGCAAGGTGCACCAGTACGTCAACTTCTGCGGCGTGACCCCGCTGCAATGGGCGCTGGCCGACTTCATGGCCGAACACCCCGAGCACCTCGATGAACTGCCGGGCTTCTACCAGGCCAAGCGCGACCTGTTCTGCGACCTGTTGCAGGGCTCGCGTTTCACCTTCACCCGCACGGCAGGCACCTATTTCCAGCTGGTGGACTATTCGCATATCCGCCCAGACCTGAACGACGTCGACATGGCCCTGTGGATGACCCGCGAGCATGGTGTGGCGAGCATTCCGGTGTCGGTGTTCTACCAGCACCCCATCCCCGAGCAACGCCTGGTGCGCCTGTGCTTTGCCAAACGCGAGGAGACGCTGCGCCAGGCAGCGGTGAAACTATGCGCGATCTGAGCGAGTTGCCGAACCTGCGTATCGCCCTGGTGCAGACCACCCTGGCCTGGCACGATCGCGAGGCCAACTACCTGCATTTCGAAAGCCTGCTCGAGCAGGTGGGCGAGGTGGACCTGGTGGTGTTGCCAGAGATGTTCACCACTGGCTTTTCCATGGAGTCCGAAAGCCTGGCCGAGCCCGAGAACGGGCCAACCTACAAGTGGCTCAAGGCTCAGGCCAAGCGACTCGATGCGGTGGTCACCGGCAGCGTGATCATCCAGGCCGCCGATGGCAGCCACCGCAACCGCCTGCTGTGGGCGCGGCCGGATGGCGAGATCCTGCATTACGACAAGCGCCACCTGTTCCGCATGGCGGGCGAGCACAAGCACTACACCCCCGGCGAGCGTCAGGTGCAGTTCGAACTCAAGGGTTGGCGCATTCGCCCGCTGATCTGCTACGACCTGCGTTTCCCGGTGTGGAGCCGCGATGCCCAGGACACCGACCTGCTGCTGTACACCGCCAACTGGCCGGCGGCGCGGCGTCAGCACTGGAACCGCTTGCTGCCTGCGCGGGCCATCGAGAACCTGTGCTTCGTGGCGGCGGTGAACCGGGTGGGCACCGATGGCAAGGGGTTCGCCTATTCGGGCGACAGCCAGGTGCTGGATTTCCAGGGCGAGAACCTGCTGAGCGCCGGGGAGGCCGACGGGGTGTTCACCGTGGTGCTGCGTGCAGCGGAGTTGGCGGCGTACCGGACAAAGTTCCCGGCCAACCTGGATGCCGATACCTTCGATCTACATTGAGACCGAGCTGTTTTTTTCGCGGGCAAGCCCGCTCCTACAGGTACGCTGGAGACCCTGTAGGAGCGGGCTTGCCCGCGAATAGGCTGGGGCTGGTTCAATACACATCCCGCCGATACCTCCCATCCTCGACCAACTGCTGCACAGCCTCTTCGCCAAGAATGCCCTTTAGCGCCGCATCTACGCCCGCCGCCATCCCCTGCAAGCTGCCACAGACATACACATAAGCCCCCTCGGCGATCCAGGCCTTGAGTACCTCGGCCTGCTGCAACAGCACATCCTGCACATACACTTTCTCGGCCTGATCCCGCGAGAACGCCAGGTCCAGCCGCGCCAGCTCGCCCGCGTGCAGCCAGCCTTGCAGCTCATCGGCACACAGGAAGTCGTGTTCGCGGGTGCGTTCGCCGAACAGCAGCCAGTTGCGCCGTTCACCGTCGGCGATGCGCGCTTTGAGCAGGCTGCGCAGGCCGGCAAGGCCCGTGCCGTTGCCGATCAGGATCATCGGTGCCGGTGCCTCCGGCAATTGGAAGCCACTGTTGCGGCGCAGGCGTGCGCTCAGCGTGCCATCGACCGGCACATGCGCCGTCAACCAGCCCGAGCCCAGCCCCAGCTGCCCGTCGCCATGGCGCTCTTGGCGCACGATCAGTTCCAGCACACCATCGCTGGCGATAGACGCGATGGAGTATTCCCTGGGGGTGATCGGCACCAGGGCGTCGACCAGGGCCTGGGCATGCAGGCCGACCAGGTGCGCGCGATGGCTTGGCAACTGGCGGCCTCCCAGGGCTTGGCCGAGGGTTTCGTGCAGGCCATCGACCTGCACGGGCAGGTCGGTATCCAGGCCCAGGCCTTGCAGCAGGGCGTCGACCCGTGTGGGATCGTTGCGTGGCAATACTTCCACCAGGTCGCCAGCCGCCCAGGTGCTGGGCTCGACGCTGCGCAGGGCCAGCAGGTGCACCGGCCCGCCGGCGCTACCGGGGTTGAGGACTCGACGCTGGAGCAGGCGCCAGTTGCCGAAGGCCGGTGGCTGCCAGGCGCTGACAGGTTGGGCGCCGGTCAGTTGTGCCAGGGCCTGCTGCCATTGCTGCAGGGCGACGGGGTCGGCGTTGTCCACTTCCACGGTGTCGAAGGCATTGGCGGCACCGCGCTCGCCGAGCCAGGCCTGAAGCCTGCGGGCGAAGCCGCAGAAGTGCGGGTATTGGCGGTCGCCCAGGGCCAGCACGGCGTAGTTGAGGTGACCCAGCGACCATGGCTGGCCCAGTACCTTGCGTTCGAAGCCCCGCGCGCTGTCCGGCGCTTCGCCGTCGCCAAAGGTGCTGACCACGAACAGCGCGCGCTGCGCCTGGATGAGCTGCGTCTCGCCCAGTTCGGCGAGCGGGCGAACCTGCACGGGCAAGCCGGCGGCCTGCAATTGGCTGGCGCTCTGCCAGGCCAGGCGTTCGGCCATGCCACTCTGGCTGGCGAAACCAATCAGCCAGCTGTCGTGGTGGTTCGCGGTGCTGGCGACATTGCCACGGGCGGCGCGAACCTGGCGCTTCTTGCGGCGCCGGTCGAGGTACAGCAGCCAGCCGGTGACGAAGAACAGCGGCATGGTCAGGGCGGCGAGGGTGACGATGATTCGCCCGGCCAAGCCGAAGTAGCTGCCGACGTGCAGGGCATAGACGCTCTGCAGCAACTGCGCCTTGAACGACTTGTCGGCGAAGCGCTCACGGCGTTTTACCTGGCCGCTGGCTGGGTCCAGGGTGAGGGTGTTGAGCTCGCGGTCGTGGCGGGCGTCGTCGAGCAGGTAGAACAGCGTCGCGGGCTGGCCCCCAGCCTGTGGCAGGCGCAGGTTGTAGGCGGTCATGCGCGGGCCTGCGGCTTGCTGGAAGTTCTGCCAGAGGGCGTCGTAGTCGACCACCAGCGGCGCTGCCTTGGCATCAGGCGGCGGCCCTTGGCGGCCACGGCCCTCGCCACGTTTTTGCTGCTCGCCCGCAGCAGGCGCATCGGCCAGCAATGCGTTTAGACCCTGGCGATACCAGTCGTAGGACCAGAACAGGCCGGTAAGCGCCAGCAGCAGGTAGAACAGCAGGCACCAGGTACCTGCCACGGCATGCAGGTCCCAGTTGAAAGCCCGGCCTTTCTTGGCCCAGTCGAGGGTCAGCCAGGTGCGCCAGTTCAGGGCCTTGCGCGGCCAGCGTAGGTACAGCCCGGACAAACAGAAGAAAATCAGTATCAAGGTGCAGGCACCGGTGATCTGCCGGCCCGTGTCGCCCATGGCCAGGAAGCGGTGCAGTTGCAGCACGAAGTTGAAGAAGCCGACACCCGCCACATCGCCCTTGAGTTCGCCTGTGTAGGGGTCGGCATAACGCAGCGGGCCGCGGCGCTCGCCGGGCGGCGGGGTGAAGAAGATGCGCGAGGCAGTGTCGGATTGGGTGTCGACCCAGACCATCGCCACCTTGTCGCCCTGGGCCAGTTCGGCGCGGCGCACCAGCTCGGGCAGCGGCAGTACGCCTTGCTCGCGTACCTCCACCTTCAGTACATCGGCGTTGAACAGGCGCAGCAGTTCGTCCTGGAACGAGTAGGTGGCACCGGTAATGCCCATCAGCGACAGCACGAGGCCTGCGGTGATGCCAAAGAACCAGTGCAATTGGAACAGCCACTTCTTCACCACATCGTTCACCTTGTGTTGCCGGTTGTTACTGTGCGGGCGGCATTATGCCTTGAGTGGGCAGGGCGTGGGGACGGGAGGGGAGTTCTAGGCGGGATATGAAGTTGCGCAAACCAAATTGGGGCTGCAAAGCAGCCCCGTCGTTCATTACAGGTAGTACGCCTTCAGCGGCGGGAAGCCGTTGAATTCCACCGCGCTGTAGCTGGTGGTGTAGGCGCCGGTCGACAGCCAGTACAGGCGGTCGCCGATGGCCAGGTTCAGTGGCAGGCCGTACTTGTAGTTTTCGTACATGATGTCAGCGCTGTCGCAGGTCGGGCCGGCGATGACCACTTCTTCTGGTTCGCCTTTCTTCTCGGTCCAGATCGGGAACTTGATGGCTTCGTCCATGGTTTCGATCAGGCCAGAGAACTTGCCCACGTCGGTGTAGATCCAGCGCTCGACAGCAGTGCGCGACTTGCGCGCCACCAGCACCACTTCGCTGACCAGGATGTCGGCGTTGGCGATCAGCGAACGGCCTGGCTCGAGAATGATTTCCGGCAGGTCGTCGCCGAAGTCTTCCTTGAGGAAGCGGATGATTTCCTCGGCGTAGGTTTCCAGGCTGTTGGTGCGGGTGATGTAGTTGGCCGGGAAGCCGCCACCCATGTTGATCAGCTTCAGTTCGATGCCGTCTTCTTGCTTGAGGCGCTCGAAGATCACCTTGACCTTGGCGATGGCCGCGTCCCACACGCTGATGTCGCGTTGCTGGGAACCGACGTGGAAGGAAATGCCGTAGGGCACCAGGCCCAGGTCACGGGCGAGGATCAGCAGGTCCATGGCCATGTCGGTTTGGCAGCCGAATTTGCGCGACAGCGGCCAGTCGGCGGTGGTGGAGCCTTCGGTGAGAATGCGCACGTAGACTTTCGAGCCCGGCGCTGCCTTGGCGATGTTGCGCAGGTCCGCTTCGGAGTCGGTGGCGTACAGGCGAACGCCTTTGTCGTAGAAGTAGCGGATGTCCTTGGACTTCTTGATGGTGTTGCCGTAGCTGATACGGTCGGCGCTGACGCCTTGGTTCATCACCTTGTCCAGTTCGTAGATCGAGGCGATGTCGAAGTTCGAGCCCTTGTCCTTGAGCAGGTCGATGATCTCGACCGCTGGGTTGGCCTTGACGGCGTAGTAGACCTTGGCGAATTCGAAACCGGCGCGCAGGTCGTCGTAGGCCTGGCTGATCATCTGGGTATCGATGAGTACGAACGGGGTTTCTTGCTTGTCGGCGAACGCCTTCATTTTCTGGAAGGTATCGCGCGCGAAGTAGTCTTCGACCTGGATCGACATGCTCGTGGGCTCCATGGGCAAACTGAAAAAATAAGTGGCTGCAAACTGAACGCCCTCCGTATCCCCACTTTGGTTCGCCTACTTCCCAAGGCATGTCGCCGAAAGCAAGAAGGCCGGTATTGCCGGTGGCCTTGCTGTCTCGTCGTCAGTACTTGAGCCGGATGGATCGTTTCCAGCATGGACGTTCGGCGCGCACTTTAGGACTTGAGGATTTCAATATCAACAGGCAATCGGGCAGCGCTCTTGTGATAACCGACCCTGATGACAGGCAGATGTTCCTGAAACAGCGTCAGGCGTTAAAAATTGTGGAATAGGCAGGGATCAGGCAGGGATTCGCAGATACCTTCGCAGCCGACAAGGTTCGCCGAGAATCGCCGCGAAAGGGCTTTTGTAACTTGCAAGCGACCGTTCATCGACCTCTGCAAATCCTGTAGGGATATTGTCCAGGTGTTCACATTTATGGCCACGCCAGGCCTGCCGAATGGCATGCCTGAATACCGATAAAATTTTTGTTACCGAGCGCCTTGTCGCCCTTTGTCGGCACTTCATCTGGCAGATTGCCGATGAAGATGAGACACATTATTATTCATACCCTTTCCTGCCTCCCGACGACCCCGACCGTGTCCGGACACAAAGGCTTCCTCGACCACTACCATGAGCTGATCGGCACCTGGACGCGCAAGTTGCGCAGTCGTCAGCAGGCCGAGGACCTCACCCACGATGCCTTCGTCCGGGTTCTGGAAAACCCGCGCGAGCAGGTCGAGCAGCCGCGTGCCTATCTGCACCAGACGGCCCGCAACATCGCCGTGGATGGCTACCGCCGCGAAGACCGCCGCCAGGCCCTGGAGCAGACGCTATTCGATGACGGCGCCAGCAGCAGTGGCGACCCGGAGGCCTACGTGCACGCATTGGAGTTGGCCGACACCGTGGAGCGGGCGCTGGCCGAGTTGCCGGTCAATTGCCGGCGGGTGTTCATCTGGCAGAAGCTCGAGGGCCTGAGCCAGGCTGAAATCGCCGAGCGCATGGGTTTGACCAAGAACATGGTCGAAAAGTATATGATTCGCACGCTCCGACACCTGCGTGAGCACCTGGATGTGACCACCAGATGAGTCAGGAGACCCTTTCGATGACACAGCACGTACGCGAACAGGCAGCCGAATGGTTCGCCCGCGTGCAGGACGCCCCCGGCGACCTCGGTTTGCAAGCCAAGCTGCGCCAGTGGCTCGATGCCGATCCGCAGCACCGGCGCGAATACGAAGTGCTGGGCCAGCTGTGGTGCGCCGCCGAGCTGGTGCCGCGCCAGCGCCTCGAAGCGCTGTGCCAGGCGCAGCCCGTGCACCAGCTACCGCGCCGTCGCCTGCTGCGCCAGGCCCTGGCGGCGGGCGTGGCGGTGGCTGCCCTGGGGCTGGGCTGGAGTGGCTGGCAGTACCAGCGGCTGAACCATCATGAACAATTCAGCACGGTGCTGGGCGAACGCCGCCAGGTAGAACTGCCCGACGGTTCGCACCTGGAACTCAACAGCGGCACGCGGCTGACCGTCGCCTTCAGCGCGGGCCAGCGGCAGGTGAAGCTGGAGGCCGGCGAGGCGATGTTCAGCGTCGCCCATGACAGCGACCGGCCGTTCGTGGTCGGCACCGCCCAGGGCCGGGTCACCGTCACCGGCACGCGTTTCGACGTGCGCCAGGATGCCCTGCAAACCCGCGTGGCAGTGGAGCAGGGCTCGGTGCGGGTCGAGGGTGCAGAGGGCTCACGGGCGCAACTGGGCGCCGGGCAAGGCTCGCGAATCGATGCCCAGGGCCGGGTGGCGCAACCCTATGCGGTGAATGCCGCCGCCTTCACCGCCTGGCGCCAGGGCAAGCTGGTGTTCGACAACGCAACCTTGGCCGAAGTGGTCGCCGAAGCCTCGCGTTATCGCGCCCAACCCTTGCGTGTTGCCCCAGGCAAAGTGGCCAACCTGCGCCTTTCCAGCACCTTCAGCACCGACGACACGGACGCTCTACTGCGCGCCCTGCCGAGCATCCTGCCGGTAGCCATCAAGGCCCATCCGGACGGCTCCAGCGAAATAATCGCGAAATAGATTCAGGTTTTTTTCCGCTCGTTCGTCTTCCCCGCCAGCTGCAACTGTCAAGCATTCCCATTTGCGTGTGGTTGGCATTTATCCAGACTTCCAGGATCGAACGAAGACGTGAACAACAACAAGCCCCTGCTTCACTTGCGCCGCCTGGCCTTGGCCCTGGCGGTGAGCGCTGCCGCCGCCAACAGCTACGCCGAACAGGCACCCGCGAGCATCCAGATCCAGGCCCAGCCGCTGGCCCAGGCCCTGGCCCAGTTGGGCCAGCAGACCAACCTGCAGCTGTTCTTCAGCCCGGAACTGGTGGCTGGCAAGCAGGCACCGGCGGTGTCCGGCACCCTGGCGCCCGAGCAGGCGCTGCAGCAGTTGCTGCAAGGCAGTGGGCTGACCTACGAGATTTCCCAGGACACCGCAGTGGTCAAGCCAATACAGGCCGCCGGTACCCTGACCACCGGCAGCCTGGAGCTGGCGCCCACCGATGTGAAGGTGCTCGGCGACTGGCTGGGCGATGCCGACCAGGCCGTGGTGCACAACCATGCCGGTGCCCGTACCGTGGTGCGCCGCCAGGAAATGGTGGAGCAGGGCACGATGAACGTGCGTGATGCGCTGCGTGGTATTCCCGGTGTGCAGGTGCAGGACTCCAACGGCACCGGCGGCAGCGACCTGTCGCTGAACGTCGGCGTACGCGGCCTGACCTCGCGCCTGTCGCCGCGCTCGACCGTGCTGATCGACGGCGTACCCGCGGCCTTCGCGCCCTATGGCCAGCCGCAGCTGTCGATGGCGCCGATCTCCTCGGGCAACCTCGACAGCATCGACGTGGTACGCGGCGCCGGTTCCGTGCGCTATGGCCCGCAGAACGTCGGCGGGGTGATCAACTTCGTGACCCGGGCGATTCCGGAAAAAGCCACCGCAGAGCTGTCCACCACACTGGAAACTTCCAAGTACGGCGGCTGGAAGCACACCGAGTCGGCGTTCGTCGGCGGCACGGCCGACAACGGCATCGGCGTCGCGCTGCTGTACTCGGGGGTGAACGGCAATGGCTACCGGCGCAGCAACAACGACAACGACATCGACGACGTGCTGCTCAAGACCCACTGGGCACCCACCGACAGCGACGAGTTCTGGCTGAACTTCCACTACTACGATGGCCGCGCCGACATGCCCGGTGGCCTGACCCAGGCCCAGTACGACCAGGACCCGTACCAGTCGGTACGCGACTACGACTACTTCAGTGGCCGGCGCAAGGACTTCTCGTTCAAGTGGCAGCGCCAGATCGACGACGCCACCCAGTTCGAGGTACTGACCTACTACACCGACAGCTTCCGCGGCAGCGCCATTGCCGCGCGCGACCAGCGCACCCTGTCGGCGTTCCCGCGCAACTACTACACCTTCGCCATCGAGCCACGGGTGTCGCGGATCTTCTTCACCGGCCCCGCCACCCAGGAAGTCAGCGTCGGCTATCGCTACCTGAAGGAAGCGATGCGTGAACAGGCTTCGCGCCTGGCCCTGGTGAACAACGTGCCGACCGTCACCCCGACCTCCGACGGCCACGTGTTCCAGGACCGCACCGGCGGCACCGAGGCCAGCGCCTACTACATCGATGACAAGATCGATATCGGCAACTGGACCATCACCCCGGGCATCCGCTTCGAGCACATCAACACCGACTGGCGCGACCGCCCGGTGCTGGACACCAGTAACCGTCCGGTGCCGGAGAAGAACCGCAGCATCACCAGCAACGAGCCGCTGCCGGCGCTGAGCGTGATGTACCACATGTCCGATGCGTGGAAGCTGTTCGCCAACTACGAGACCTCGTTCGGCAGCCTGCAATATTTCCAGCTCGGCCAGGGCGGCGTCGGCGACAGCACTGCCAACGGCCTGGAGCCGGAGAAGGCCAAGACCTACGAGATCGGTACGCGCTATGACAACGGCAGTTTCGCCGGTGAGCTGACGGCGTTCTACATCGACTTCGACGATGAGTTGCAATACATCAGCAACGATGTGGGCTGGACCAACCTGGGCGCCACCAAGCACCAAGGTATCGAAGCCTCGATGCGCTACGACCTGGCAGGCCTGGATGCACGCTTGCAGGGCCTGTCGACCAACGCCGGCTTCACCTACACCCGCGCGACCTACGAGGGCGAGATTCCGGGCTTCAAAGGCCGCGACCTGCCGTTCTATTCGCGCCAGGTGCTCACCGCCGGGCTGCGCTACGAGATCAATCGCTGGACCTGGAACCTGGATGCCTTCGCCCAATCGAAGCAGCGCGCGCCGGGTACCGGGGTGAATGCCGATGGCAGCTTCAACAACAACTACATCACTGCACCGAGTGCCGATGGCCAGTTCGGCGACATTCCGGGCTACGTGACCTGGCATGCCCGCGGCGGCTACGACTTCGGGCCGCAGGTGTCGAACCTGAAGCTGGCGGCGGGGGTGAAGAACATCTTCGACAAGCAGTACTACACCCGCTCCAGCGACAACAATGCCGGGATCTACGTGGGTGAGCCACGCACCTTCTATGTGCAGGCTAGTGTAGGGTTCTGATGCCCAAAGGGTTGGGGCCGCTTTTGCGGCCCCTTCGCTTCTGCCCCGCGATCAGCCTTTACGCCAGGCGGGTGCCTAGCAACGGCGTCCATTCCCTGGCCCCGCTATTGATATTGACCCGCCGTTCGACCCGTACCTGCTTGCCCTCGAAGGCCAGCTGCAACACGTCGCGGAACGCCGAGCGGGGGTAGATCCACTCCATCTCCAGCTGCCCCGCCGTTACCCAACGCGCCCCCGCCACCACCGGCGCATCGCGCAGCGAATAGCCGTGGTGCAGTTGCGTCCCCGGCATCGAGCAGGTGCCACTACGCCAGTGATCCAGGCCCACCTCGATGCAATGGCTGCCCGCCCCATCGACCAGCTCCAGCACCAGGTGATCCGCCTGCGGCTTCAGGTTCAGGCGTTCGAGCCCATAAGGGTTGGGCGCCAATGCATAGCTTGCGAAGGCCGACAGCGGCGCCGCCGGCTGCGCGCTGGAGTGCAGTGGGCGTGGTGCGGCGAACCGCTCGATGGCCTGGAGCAACTGTTGGTCGGCCTGCACGCCGGCGCGCTCGCCCCGCAGTGCTGCGCCCAGGTGATGGTCGATGAACGGCGTCACCTGGGTCGATTTCTCCATTGCCCCGAATACCGCCAGGGTGGCGTGCTCGCCTGGAATCACTGCGGCCATTTGCGCGAACACGCCCACGGCGCTGTAGCCATTGCCCGGGCGATCGGTCCACCAGTGGTAGCCGTAGCGGCTGCCTTCACCGCCTTGCGGGCGAGTCGCGGCGTCCACCCAGGCTGTCGACAGCAGTTGGCGACCCTGCCAGTTGCCACTCTCGCGGTGCAGCATGGCGAGTTTCAGCACATCCAGGGGCCGGGCCGTCAGGCCGTTGCCGCCGGGGTTGATGCCGTCGGGGCTGATGTCCCAGCTTTCCCCGGCGAAGCCCAGGGGCTGGAGCAGGCGTGGGGCGAGGTATTGATGCAGGGTCTGGCCGGTCACCTGGGTAAGCACCGCCGACAGCATGTAGCTGGCCGCACTGGTGTAGACGAACGTAGTCCCCGGCTCGCTGGCCAGTGGAATGCGGAAGAACTCCTCCACCCAGCTACCGTCGATACCCCGCCACACCGACCCCGAGGTGTTGCCGCCGTGGCCGGTGCGCATGGTCAGCAGTTGCTCGACGGTGATGCCTGCGCTGCGTGGGTCGCTGGCCTGCGCGGCGGCGTCGGGGAAAAAGCGCGACAGTGGGTCGTCCAGGCGCAGCATGCCGTCGTCGATGGCCAGGCCAATCGCACAGGCGGTAAAGCTCTTGGTGATCGAGTGGGTCACCCGTGGTGTCCGGGCGTTGTACGGCCAGCGCCAGGCATCCACGGCGAGCTGGCCATCACGCTCGATCATCACCCCGTGCACCTCCAGGCCTGCGTGCTGCACCGCCTCCAGGAAATCGGCGACGGCATGGCCATCGATGCCCAGGGTAGAGGGCGCGGCGGTGGGGAGGTCGAAGCTGTGTGACGCAGGCATGGGCATTCCTCGTGGGGTGGGGGCGGGGTCAGTCGGCAGAGCGGGGGTGGACCAGGCGGCTGTACGACACCAGCATGCCGATGAACACCTGCGCCACGCTGGTCAGGGTGGCGTTCTTGCGCGTGATCAGGGCGACGTCGCGGTGGCTCAGGTGTTCCTCGATGGGGATCTGGGTCAACGACGAAGAGAACAACTTCAGCGATGGGATGATCTGCGGTTCGATGGTCAAGTAGTCGGTCTCGGCGACGATATGCAAGGTTTCGAGCAGCGATTCGGTGGTGATACCGATTTTCGGCGCACCTAGCCCGTGCGAGCGGAACAGCTCGATCAGGCGGCTTTCGGCGCCGCCGACCAGGCCGTCGCGGCGCACGCTGATCCACTTGCACTGGGTCAGCTCGCGTACCGAGCGGGCGTTGCGCAGTGGGTGCTCGCGGCGCGCCAGCACCCCAGCACGCGAGGCATGCAGGCGCTGGATCGACAGGTCGATCTCCGAGACGTGCGCGGGCAGGGCGCACAGGGCGAAGTCCAGGCGGCCTTCGCGCAGTTTCTCGATGAGCATTTTCGACGAGCCGCTGGTGACTTCCAGGCGCGTTTGTGGATGCTGTGCGGTGAAACTCTCGAACACCGGCACCAGCAGCTCGGCCAGCGGCTCGGAGGTCACGCCCAGGGCCACGTGGCCCTGGGGTTCGCTCAGGGCACGCACGTCGGCCATGGCGCGGTCGCAGTCGTGCAGGATGGCGCGGGCATGGGCGATGAAGCGCTGACCGCTTTCGCTCAGCTTGATGCCCTGGTTGGTGCGGTGCAGCAGCGGTGCACCCAGCTCGCGCTCCAGCGCCTGTACCGATTGGGTCAAGGTGCTCTGGGCGATGTCCAGCTGGCGGGCCGCGGCCCGGAAACTGCCCATGTCGACCACGGAGCAGAAGGCGCGCAGGTGGGTCAAGGTCATCGGTGGGGCTCCACGAAAGGGTGCGTTGGGTGGCTGCCATGGTAGAGAGCGATCAGCAAAGCTGTCAGCACGCTTTCGTCGATCCCGATTGCCTTTATGGATCACCTGATCGCCTGGCGCTTTCCTCGTCTCGCCTTGATATAGGGCCTTTTTCGGCACCTGCCACGTGCGCGTCAGGGGCAAGCGAGGAATCTCACGATTGCATTAAGCACTCATGATCGGAAATTGCGTGCTTACGCGACGGCGCCGCCTGAGACACGATGGCCTGGCACGGCAACCGGAGCCCAACGGCGCGCATCGCCTTGGGCCTCGGTCATAAAAACAACAACGAGTTCCCGAATCGGGCATCACGACTTTTCGTAGCACCTGCCCCCGTTTGTATGAACTCGAGCTGGAGGGGAAACCTTGAGGAAGACACTGATTCTGACGGCAGGCCTGATGGCCGCCATCTGCGCCAATGCGCAGGCCCAGGGCACGCTGAACGTGGCGATGAACGCCGACATTCGCAGCACCCAGCCTGGGGTCAACCGCGACACCAACTCCGACGCCGTGGTACTGCACCTGTTCGAAGGCCTGGTGGCTTTCCGCGAGGACGCGACCGTCGGCCCACTGCTGGCCCGTGAGGTGACCACCTCCGAGGACGGCTTGACCTACACCTTCAGGTTGCGCGACGGCGTCACCTTCCACAACGGCAAGCCACTCACCTCCAAGGAAGTGTTGTGGACCTGGAAGCGCTACCTGAACCCGGCCACCCAGTGGCGCTGCACCGCTTCGTTCGACGGCAGCGGTGGGGCCAAGGTGGTCGACCTGCAAGCCCCCGACGAGCACACCGTGGTGTTCACCCTCGACAAACCCAACGCGCTGTTCCTGGCCAGCATGGCCCTGCCCGAGTGCGGCGGCAGCGGCATCATCCACCCGGACTCGGTGATTGGCGAGCAGTGGGTGGCGCCTATTGGCACCGGCCCGTTCAAGCTCAAGGAGTGGAAGCCCGGCCAGTACCTGGACCTGGACCGCTTCGACGCCTACACGCCGCGTGACGAGAAGGACGCCGATGGCTACACCGGCAACAAGTCCACCACCCTGGACCGCGTGCACCTGGCCATCATCCCCGACCCGGCCGCCGCCAAGGCTGCGCTACTGTCACGCAACGTCGACATGCTCAACGACGTCAGCGCCCTGGAAGCCAAGGAGCTGGAAACCCTGCAAGGCGTGCGTGTGTCGGCGAGCACCACCATGTCCACCAGCGCCGTACTGTTCCAGACCCAGGACCCACTGTTCGCCGACGTGCGCATGCGCCAGGCCCTGTTCCACGCGCTGGACACCTCGACCCTGGTCACCGCGCTGACCGAGGGCCGCTCCAAGCCCAACCCGTCGATGGTCGCCTTGGGCAGCCGCTACCACACCGCCGCCCATGCACAAGGCCTGGCCTACTCGCCCGAGGAAAGTCGTCGCCTGCTCAAGGAAGCCGGCTACAAAGGCCAGCCGATCCAGCTGATCACCAACAAGCGCTACCCGAACATGTTCGACATCGCCGTGTACGTGCAAGCGATGGCCCAGCAGGCCGGCCTGAACATCCAGCTGCAAACCATGGAGTGGGGTACCCAGCTCGAGCGTTACCAGAGCGGCAACTACCAGTTGATGGTCACGACCTACTCCGAGCGCCTGGACCCGGCCCTGAACTACGACGCCGTGACCGGCGACAAAGCCAAGGAGCCGCGCAAGGTGTGGGGCGATGCCAAGGCCCGCGAACTGATCGCCGAGGCCCGCCGTGAAGGCGACCCGGCCAAGCGCCAGGCGCTGTTCGACGCGCTGCACAAGGACATGCTGCGCGACCTGCCGCTGATCCCGCTGTACAACGGCAACGCGATCACCGTTACCCGCGACTACGTCCAGGGCCAGCGTCCATGGCCGGTGTCCAAGCCGCGGTTGTGGATGATCAGCCTCGATAACCAGGGGAAGCGCTGACATGTTCCGGTACATCCTTCAGCGGCTGGGCATGGCGATACCGACCCTGCTGCTGATCGCGGTGGCGGTGTTCACCATCATTCGCCTGATCCCAGGCGACCCTGCGCTGCTGATGCTTGGCGACCTGGCCGACGAACAAAGCCTGGCGGCGACCCGCCAGGCCCTGGGCCTGGACCAGCCAGTGGCAATGCAGTTCCTGATCTGGTTCAAGGCCGTGCTCAGCGGCGACCTGGGGCACTCCATCGCCACCCGCGAAGCGGTGCTGCCGATGATGCTCGAGCGTTTCCAGGTCAGTGCCAGCATCGTCCTGCTGGCGGTGTTCCTGGCCAGCCTTGTCGCCGTGCCGGCAGGCATGCTCGCGGCGTGGAAGCAGAACGGTGCGCTCGACCTGTCGGTGGTGGCGGTCGCCACCCTGCTGTTGTCGATCCCGTCGTTCTGGCTGGGCCTGCTGCTGCTCTACGGCTTCGGCATCAAGCTGGGCTGGCTGCCGATCGTCGGCTACGTGACCTTCGACCAGGATGCCTGGCAGGCCATGCGCTACATGGTCTTGCCGGTGGCCACCCTGACCCTGGTGGAAATCGGCGCCATTACCCGCATGGCCCGGGCCAACGCCATCGAAGTGCTGCGCCTGGAGTACATCACTCATGCGCGGGCCAAGGGCCTGTCGGAAAGCACGGTGCTGTGGAAGCACGCCCTGCGCAACGCCTTCGCCCCGACCATGACGCTGATTGGCTTGATTCTCGGCAACCTGCTGGGCGGTATCGCGGTGCTGGAAACCGTGTTCACCCTGCCGGGTATCGGCCGGCTGATGGTCGATGCGATCTTTGGCCGTGACTACCCGGTGCTACAAGGCTGCCTGCTGCTGGTCACCTTCATCTTCGTGCTGGTCAACCTGCTGGTGGACCTGCTGTACCCACTGTTCGACCCCAGGGTGAAGCTATGAGCAAGCCTCAGACTCCAACCCTGTCCACCACGGACATGGCCGCCGAGCCGGCACCACGCCGCCGAGCGCTGCCGATGAATGCCCTGGTGGGCTTGACCCTGCTTGGCCTGCTGGCCCTGGTGGCGCTGCTGGGCCTGATCTGGACCCCGCACGACCCGGTGCGCCTGGACTTGCTGGCGCGTCTGCAACCGCCATCGGCCGCCCACTGGCTGGGTACCGACGAATACGGACGCGACGTGCTCAGCCGGCTGATGGTCGGCGCTCACACCAGCCTCTGGGTCAGCCTGCTGACCGTGGTGGTCGCGGTCAGCTGCGGCACCTTGCTTGGCCTGCTGGCCGGCTACCTGCGTGGCAACGTCGACCGCGTGCTGATGATGATCAACGACACCCTGCTGGCCTTCCCCGGCATCCTCATGGCGCTGGCGTTGATGGCGATCATCGGCCCGAGCGAGTACGGCATCATCCTGGCCCTGAGCATCGCCTACACGCCCTCGGTGGTGCGGGTGGTGCGCAGTAGCGTGCTGTCGCTGCGCGAGCGTGAGTTCGTCGAGGCTTCGCGGGTCATCGGCAACTCCGAGCTGTACACCATGCTGCGCCACGTCGCCCCCAACTGCGTGGCCCCGGTGTGCGTGATCGCCACCAGCATGTTTGGCTGGACCATCCTTGCCGAAAGCTCGCTGAGCTTCCTCGGCCTGGGCGTGCCGCCACCCGCCGCGACCTGGGGCAACATGCTTGCCGCCAGCCGTCCGTTCATTGCCTCCGCGAGCTGGCTGGGCCTGTTCCCAGGGCTGTGCATCGCCCTCTCGCTGTTGGCCTTCAACCTTGCCGGCGACGCCCTGCGCGACCGCCTCGACCCGCGCATGAGGAGCCTGCGATGAGTCACAACCAACCTTTGCTGGCCGTCGAGGGCTTGAAGATTCGCGTCGGCGTCGATGGCCCGGTGGTGGTCGATGACCTGTCGTTCGACATCGCCCCGGGGCAGATCGTCGCCCTGGTGGGCGAGTCGGGCAGCGGCAAGACCATGGCGGCACGCGCGGCCATCGGCCTGCTGCCGATGCCCATGCAGGTCTGCGCAGGCGCCATTCGCTTCCAGGGCCAGGACCTCAATACCCTGGCGCCCCAGGCCCTGCGCGAAATCCGTGGCGCGAAGATCGGCATGGTGTTCCAGGAGCCGATGGTCTCGCTGAACCCGGCGTTGCGCATCGGCGAGCAGATGGCCGAAGGCATGCGCCTGCACACCGACTTCGATGAGGCGAGCATTCGCGCCAAGTGTGTGCAGATGCTCAACGATATCGGTATCCGCGATGCCGAACGTTGCCTGTCGGCCTACCCGCACGAGTTCTCTGGTGGCATGCGCCAGCGCATCATGCTCGCCTCGGTGATGCTGCTGCGCCCGGCGCTGTTGATCGCCGACGAGCCGACCACCGCGCTCGACTGCCTGGCCCAGCTGGATGTGCTCAAGCTGATGCTGGAGCTGACTCGCAAGCAGGGCACCGCAGTGCTGTTCATCAGCCACGACCTGTCGCTGGTGGCGCGCTATGCCCACAAGGTGGTGGTGATGCGCAATGGCAGGGAAGTCGAACAGGGGCCGATCGACCAGGTGTTGCTCAACCCCCGCGCCGACTACACCCGCCAGTTGCTCGAGGCGCTGCCCAGCCGTGGCGAGCTGCCAGCGCTGCCGGCCGCCAACGCGCCGCTGCTGCGCATCGACGGCGTACAAATTGCCTACCCCGGCCCACGCACGCTGTGGCGCAAGGGCGAGGCGCGGCGCGTGGTGCACGGTGCCAACCTGCACATCGCCCCGGGCGAGACCCTGGCGCTGGTGGGGGGCAGCGGTTCGGGCAAGACCACCCTGGGGCGCGCTATCGTCGGGCTGGTCAAGCCCAGCGCCGGGCAGATCAGCTTCCAGGGCCATGACATCGTCAAGGCCAGCAACCGCACGCACCGCTTGCAGTGCCAGATGATCTTCCAGGACCCGTTCTCTTCGCTGAACCCGCGCATGACCATCGGCCAGATCCTCGCCGAGCCGCTGCGCCATGTGACGGGCATGAGCCCTGCGCAGCGCCGCGAGCGGGTGCTGGCGACCCTGGCCGATATCAACCTGCCCGAGCGTCTGATCGACCGTTTGCCCCATGAGTTGTCCGGCGGCCAGCGCCAGCGTGTGGCGATTGGCCGCGCGCTGGTGCGCCGGCCCAGCCTGGTGGTGGCCGACGAGCCGATCTCGGCGCTGGACATGACCGTGCAGAAACAGATCCTCGAGTTGTTCGAGCGTCTGCAAAAGCAGTATGGCTTCGCCTGTTTGTTCATCTCCCACGACCTGGCGGCGGTGGAACGCATCGCCCACCGGGTGGCGGTGATGTGCCAGGGCGATGTCGTCGAAATCGGGCCGCGCGACGAGATCTTCGATCGCCCACAGCATGCCTACACCCGGCAATTGCTGGCAGCGTCGTGCCCGTTGGAGAAGCTTGAGGGCGGCGGCTTCCGGCTGCGCCAGGTGCCCGCCACCGGCTGATCCATAACACCTTGGTTTCACCTTCTTCACCAGGCGCCGACCCCCGGGTCGGGCGCCCAGGGGAGAGTCATGCCTGCAAAACGACCAACAACCAGAAAAAGTAAAGGTGGGGAGCATCGACATGAACCGCAATTTCCAGACGATCCTGATCGGCGCCAGCGTCGCCACGGCCTTGCCGGGCGCCGCGCAGGCCGACTTCTTCAAGGATTCCAGCGCCAACCTGGATACCAAGAACTACTACTTCAACCGTGACTACCGTGAGCAAGCCAGCCAGTCCAAGCGCGAGGAGTGGGCCCAGGGCTTCACCTTCAATTTCGTCTCGGGCTACACCCCTGGCGTGGTCGGTTTCGGCCTCGACGCCACCGGCATGCTGGGCATCAAGCTCGACTCCAGCCCCGACCGCTCCGGCACTGGCCTGCTGCTGCGTGGCAGCGATGGCCGGGCCAAGGACGAGTACTCCAAGCTAGGCCTGACCGGCAAGGTGCGTTTCGCCAAGAGCGAGCTGCGCGTCGGCGAGCAGGTGCCGAAGCTGCCGGTGCTGCAACCCAATACCAGCCGGCTGTTCCCGCAGGCCTTCTCGGGCACCACGATCACGTCGAAGGACATCAGCAACCTGACCTTGAGCCTCGGCCAGTTCGACCGCATGCGCGACCGCGACTCGACCGACTACGAAACCATGGCCCTGACTGGGCAGAACGGTGCCTACCGGGCCGCGACCAGTAACAAGTTCCGCTTTGTCGGCGGCGACTACAACGCACGCCCGGACCTGACCCTGAGCTACTACCACGCCGAGCTGTCGAGCATTTATCAGCAGCACTTCGTCGGCCTCAAGCACGGCATCAAGGTCGGCCCCGGCACCCTGCGCAGCGAACTGCGCTACTTCGCCGCCGATGAAGACGGCGCGGGCCTGGCCGGCAAGGTCGATAACCGCGCGCTGAGCACCCGCTTCAGCTATGAGTGGAACGGTCACAACCTCGGCGTTGGCTACCAGAAGCAATACGGCGACACCCCGTTCACCTACGTGGATGGCTCCAATACCTACCTGTTCACCGAGTACCAGCTGGTGAACTTCTCGCAAACCAACGAACGCGCATGGCACGCCCGCTACGAGTACGACTTCGCCGCGCTGGGGCTGCCGGGCCTGGCCTTCGGCATGCGCTACGCCAAGGGCGACGGCATCGAGACCACCCGCCTGGTGGGCGAGCACGGCCGCGAGTGGGAACGCGACCTGGACCTGAGCTACGTGATCCAGTCCGGCCCGATCAAGGGCCTGTCCCTGCGCTGGCGCAACGCGAACCTCAACTCCAGCTACGCCAATGACATGAACGAAAACCGCTTCATCGTGGGCTACACCTGGACGCTCTGGTAGCCGACAGCGAGCCCCACGAGAGGTGGACTGCCTACTGCCTCCTGAACGACGCCGCCCTCGGCCATGGAACCTTGTATGAAACGACTCACACATTCACTGCTCACTGCCACGCCGGGGACTCGGCGCGATGTTGTCAGCGAGCACTACGGCCCTGCGCAGTACACCAGGAAGGTGTACATCCAGGCGTGCCTGCATGCCGACGAAACCCCGGCGATGCTGGTGGCGAGCGAACTGCGCCAGCGTCTGCTGGCGCTGGAGGCGGCAGGCCGCTTGGCGGCGCAGGTGGTATTGGTGCCGGTGGCCAACCCGGCGGGCCTGGCGCAGTTCGTCATGGGCGCACCGAGCGGGCGCTTCGAGCTGGGCAGCGGGCGCAACTACAACCGTGATTTTCCCTTCCCGTTGGAGGCGATCGTGCAGCGTGTGGAGGGGCAGCTGACGGACGACCCTGCGCATAACCTGAAGGTGGTGCGCGTGGCCTGGCAACAGAGCCTGGAGGCGATCACCCCGCGTGACGAGATGGCCTCGCTGCAACGCCAGTTGATGCTGCTGGCCTGCGACGCCGAGCTGGTGCTTGACCTGCATTGCTCGCGCGAGGCGGTGATGCACCTGTACACCTCCGAGTGGAGCTGGGCGCAGGTCGAGCCGCTGGCGCGCTACATCGGCTCGCAAGCCACGCTGTTGTCGGTGGACTCCCAGGCGCTGTCGTTCGATGAGGCCTTGAGCCTGATCTGGTGGCGCCTGCGTGAACGCCTGCAAGGGCAGTACCCGATCCCGCTGGGCAATGCCTGCGTCACCGTCGAGCACCGTGGGCAGCGTGACGTGGACGCCGACTTGGCTTGCCAGGACGCTGACGCGATCATCGCTGCACTGGTGCACGCCGGCTTCATCAGCGGCGAGCCCGAGGCCTTGCCCGAGCTGCTGTGGCCTGCTACCCCGCTGGCCGGCAGCGAGCAGTTCATCGCCCCGATGGGCGGCGTGCTGGTGCACCGTGTCGCGCTGGGCGCGCAGGTCAGCCCAGGCCAGGCGATGTTCGACCTGGTCGACCCGCTCAGCGGCGAGGTGACCACGGTGCACAGTGCCACCGCCGGGGTGCTGTACATGCGTCGGGACGTGCGTTTCGTGCGTCCCGGCGACCCGCTCGGTCGTGTCACCGGCCATGTGCCGGTGCGCACCGGCAAACTGCTTAGCGCTTGATCCGGGAGTCATCATGAACATTGAAAGCATCATCGGTCGCGAACAGGCGTTCGGGGCCAACAACTACACGCCGCTGCCTGTGGCCATCGCCCGCGGGCGTGGTGCCTGGGTAGAGGACTGCGACGGCAAGCGCTACCTGGACATGATGTCCGCCTACTCGGCGGTCAGCCACGGCCACGCCCACCCGCGCATCGTCGCGGCGGCCATCGAGCAATTGCAGAAAGTCAGCGTGGTGTCGCGGGCGTTCCACTGCGAGACCCTCGGCGACTTCCTCGAAGCGTTGTGCGAGGTCTCTGGCTTCGACGCCGCATTGCCGATGAACAGCGGCGCCGAGGCGGTGGAGACGGCGATCAAGGCGGCGCGCCGCTGGGGCTACCGGGTCAAGGGCATCGCCCGTGACCGCGCGCGCATCGTCACCGCCACCGACAACTTCCACGGCCGTACCAGCACCATCGTCGGCTTCTCCACCGAGCCGCAATACAAGGACGGCTTCGGGCCGTTCTGCGACGGTTTCGACACCGCCACCTTCGGGGATATCGACAGCTTCCGCGCGGCCATCGGGCCTGAAACCTGCGCCGTGCTGATCGAGCCGATCCAGGGCGAGGCCGGTATTCGCGTGCCGCCACAGGGCTTCCTGCGCCAGTTGCGCGAACTGTGCGACAGCACCCAGACCTTGCTGATTCTCGACGAGATCCAGTCGGGGTTGGGTCGCACTGGCAAGACCTTCGCCTTCGAGCATGAGGGGATTCGCCCGGACGGGCTGATCGTCGGCAAGGCGCTGGGTGGCGGCATCCTGCCGGTGTCGGCGTTCATCGCCAGCCGTGCGCTGATGGACATGTTCGACCCGGGCAGCCATGGCTCGACCTTCGGCGGCAACCCCTTGGCGGCGGCGGTGGGGCTGGCGGCATTGCGCGTGCTGGAGGACGAACAGCTGGCGCAGAACAGCGCCGAGCTTGGCGCCTATCTGCAACAGCGCCTGCGTGAGATGGCGGTGCCGTTCGTCCGTGATATCCGCGGCCGTGGGCTGTGGGTCGGGGTCGAGCTGGACCGCCCGGCGCGGCCATATTGCGAGGCACTGATGGCGCTGGGCGTGCTGGCCAAGGAAACCCACGAGACCGTGCTGCGCATCGCGCCGCCGTTGTGCATCAGCCGTGAGGAGCTGGACTGGGGCCTGGCGCGTATCGGGCAGGTCCTGGCCGGCTGAGGCTGGCGCTGCTACAGGTACCCGAGGGTACCTGAGCGCGGCCTTGCCAGACGGGTCGGAAAAGGGGCGCAACGCGCGCCCCGACGATTACGAGCCCAGCGCCTCGGCGGGTGAAACAATGCTGGTTTTAGCCCCGCGCGAACGCCCCGAACTCAGGTACGCGGCAATCGACTCCTGGGTCACTTCGCCCAGGAACACCTGCTCGGCATCCAGCACCGGCAACCACGCGCGGTTGAACTCGTACATGCGCGACAACAGGATGCGCAGGTGCTCGTCATGGGACGCGGTGGCGTTGAACGGGCGCAGGAAGTCCGCACAGCTGCCTTGCTGGCGGTGCATGTCGCGACGACGTACATAACCCAGCGCCTTGTTCGCCGCATCGGTCACCACCACATAGCGGCGGTCGTGTTCGTCCAGCAGCTCCAGCGCATCGTGCACCGAGGTTTCGGGGCTGACCGACGGTGCGTTGTCTGCCGCATCCTCGGCACGCACCAGCAGCAGGCGCTTGAGGGTGCTGTCCTGGCCGACGAAGTTGCTCACGAAGTCATCCACCGGGTGCGCCAGCAGGGTGTCGGGGTGGTCCAGCTGCAACAGCTTGCCGGCGCGGAAGATGGCGATCTTGTCGCCCAGCTTGATCGCCTCGTCGATGTCGTGGCTGACCATGATCACGGTCTTGTTCAGCGCCCGCTGCATCTCGAAGAACTCGTGCTGGATCAGCTCGCGGTTGATCGGGTCGACCGCGCCGAAGGGTTCGTCCATCAGCAGTACCGGGGCCTCGGCGGCCAGCGCGCGGATCACCCCGATACGCTGCTGCTGGCCACCGGACAGCTCGCGTGGGTAGCGCTGCAAATACTGCTTGGGTTCGAGCTTGATCATGTTCATCAGCTCGCGGGCGCGGTCATGGCACTTCTGTTTGTCCCAGCCGAGCAGGCGCGGCACCACGGTGATGTTTTCCTCGATGGTCATGTTGGGGAACAGGCCGATCTGCTGGATCACGTAGCCGATATGGCGGCGCAGGGTCACCTCGTCCAGCCCGGTGGTGTCCTCGCCATTGATGAACACCTGGCCGGAGGTGGGGGTGATGAGGCGGTTGATCATCTTCAACGTGGTGCTCTTGCCGCAGCCCGAGGGGCCGAGGAACACGCAGATTTCGCCTTCGTTGACGGTCAGGCTGACCGAGTCGACGGCTTTGACGTCCTTGCCATTGGCGTTGAAGGTCTTGCTGAGGTTTTTCAATTCGATCATGAGCGCAGTCCTTCTGGAGTCAGGGCACGTTGCAGGGTTTGCAGGAGCAGGTCGGCGACGATCGCCAGCAGGCTGACCAGTACGGCGCCGACCAGCAGCATCGACATGTCGCTGCGGCTGATGGAGGTGAGAATGAGCACGCCCAGGCCGCCGGCGCCGATGGTCGCGGCGATGGTCATGACGCCGATGTTCATCACCACCGCTGTGCGCACACCGGCGAGAATCACCGGCACCGCGATGGGCAGCTCGACCATGCGCAGGCGCTGGCCGAAGGTCATGCCGATGCCGCGTGCGGCTTCACGGATACCGGGCTCGACGTTGGTCAGGGCCAGGTAGGTGTTACGCAGGATCGGCAGCAGTGAATAAAGGAACACGGCGGTGATCGCCGGCAGCGGCCCCAGGCCTTGGCCGAACTTGGAGTAGAACGGCAGCAGCAGGCCGAACAGGGCGATCGACGGGATGGTCAGCAGCACCGTGGCGCTGGCTTGCAGGGGGCCGGCCAGGGATGGGAAGCGGGTCATCAGGATACCCAGCGGCACGCCAATGACGATCGCCAGGCCCACGGCGATGCCGACCAGGGCAATGTGCTGACCGGTCAGTTGCAGGACCTGGGCCCAATCAAGGTGAGCGAAAGTGTCGAGCAGGCTCATGGCTGTACCTCGCTGAGCGGGTGTTCACGCAGGAAGGCGGCGGCCACTACGCTGGGGCTCTGGTGTTCGACGTCGACCTTGGCGTTGAGCTGGCGCATGGTCTCGTCGTCGAGTTGCTCGGCCAGCGGCTTGAGCAGCGCTGCCAGGTTTGGGTTGGCGTCGAGGATGGCTTTGCGCACAACGGGGGCTGCGGTGTAGTCGGGGAAGTACTGCTTGTCGTCTTCCAGCAGCTTGAGGTCGAAGGCGTTCAGGCGCCCGTCGGTGGTGTAGACCAGCCCGGCGAACACCTGGTTGTTGCGCAGCGCGGTGTACACCAGGCCTGCGTCCATCTGGCGAATGTTGGCGCGGCCGACTTGCAGGTCGTACAGCTCTTTCAGGCCATCGAGGCCATCGGGGCGGTTGGCGAACTCGGTATCCAGCGCCACCAGGTGGGTGCGTTGTTTTTCGTCGCGCAGTACCTGGTTGAGCTGGCTGATGTTGCCGATCTGCGGGTAGGCCTCGGCGACCTCGCGTGGCAGGGCCAGGGCGTAGGTGTTGCTGAACTTCGATGGGGTCAGCCAGACCAGGTCTTTCTTCGCGTCCAGCTCCTTGACCTTGGCGTAGGTGGCCTCGGCACTGGGCATGCGCTCTTCGATGTGGTTGTAGGACACCAGCGATACCCCGGTGTATTCCCACATCAGGTCGAGCTGGCCGGTTTCCTGGGCCTGGCGCGCCAGGCTGCTGCCCAGGCCGCCGGTGACCCGCACCTGGTAGCCGTTGGCGCGCAGATGCTGGGCGGTGATTTCGGCGAGCACGGTCTGTTCGGTGAACACCCGCGCGCCGATGCGGATCAGCGGTTTTTCCGCGGCCTGGGCAATACCTGCGCAAAGCAGGGCCGCGCCCAGGAGCAAGGCGATAGTCTTCTTCATAGGTTCCCTCTGCTTATTGGGCCAGGCCGCGTTCCAACCAGCGCTTGCTGGAGAAGCTCACCAGCGCGTCGAGCGCCAGCGCCAGCAACGCGGTACAGGCCGCGCCCAGCAGCAGCTGCGGCTGGTTGTTCAGGGCGATGCCGGGGAAGATCAGGCTGCCCAGGCTGTTGGCGCCAATCAGGAAGGCCAGCGGCGCGGTGCCCACGTTCAAGGCCAAGGCCACGCGCACACCGCCGGTGATGATCGGCACGGCGTTGGGCAATTCCACCTGCCACAGTTGCTGGCGCGGGGTCATGCCGATGCCGGTGGCGGCTTCCTTGAGCGAGGAGGGGACGTTTTTCAGGCCCTCGTAGGTGTTGCGCACGATGGGCAGCAGCGAGGCGAGGAACAGCGCGAAGATCGCAGGCCCAGCGCCGATACCCAGCACGCTCAGGGCAATGGCCAGGACGGCCAGGGGAGGAATGGTGTTGCCTACGTTGAAGAACTGCATGAAGCGTTCGGCTTTGTCGACCCGGTGCGGTCGACTCAAGGCAATGCCAGCCGGGATGCCCACGGCCAACGCCGCCGCCATCGAAGCCAGCACCAGTACCAGGTGCGCTTGCAGGTAGAACCCAAGATCGTCGCGGTAGCGCGCGATCGTGTCGAGGCCGATCCAGTGGATCAGCAGGGCCAGGATGACGAGCACGGCGGCCCATCCCATCAGCCCCTTTCCGTAGCGTTTAGCCACAGGTGGACTCCTTGTGTGTTGTCGGCGAGCACACTTCTTTGAAGCCGGCCAATGCTGGCGGCGGGTGGTGTGTTCGCGAGTAGTAGCGAGAGGCAACCGAGGGTTGCGATCAAGCCATGAGCCGAACCCCGTCAGGTCCGAAATGCGGGTGAAACCAGCCCTGTACCGAAACGGGTAGCAGGGGAGTGGACGTCTCCGTTGATCTAAAGGTTCCCATCTGAAGCGGCATTTGGCCAGTGTTAATCACTGGGCGCTAGGAAATTTCGCACGAAAAAGAATCGAGATTCTGTCGTGCGGGCAGTGAATTGCCTGATATTGGTCGGTTTGTACTGATTGACAAAATCGCCTCCCAATCCCGCTTGGTATTTCCTTGAGGGTATATTCTTTTGGGGGTATATTTTGTCCTGGCCGGTAAGATTCTGCAGCGAGTTCTTTTTGGAGTTCGACAGTTTAGATAGACAGGTGAAGAAGGAGCTCGCCGGTCACATGAGGTTATTGGAGTTTCAAGGGCCGATGCTTGGAAGACCGAGGGTGGGTGCGTTGAAAGGGTCTCGCCACAGCAATATGAAAGAACTGAGATTCTCCGCAGGGGGCGGGGTTTGGCGCGTTGCTTTCGCTTTTGACCCTGCACGTGAAGCGGTAATCCTAGTGGCAGGTAGCAAGGCGGGGCTCAGCGAAGCGTTGTTTTACAGGCGTCTGATTACCCAGGCCGATAACCGCTTTGACAGGTATTTACAAGAAGGAGACGACTGATGTCCAAGACACTTGATGAGGTCATGGCAAGCCTGCCGGCAGATTTGCGAGCGGCGGCGGAGGCGCGCGGCCGTGAGCTGATCCGCGAGGAATTGACGCTACAAGCATTGCGCAAGCAGCTTGAGATCACCCAGGAAAGCATGGCCGAGCGGCTTGAGATTCGACAGGGCAATATCTCCAAGGCCGAGAGCCGAGGAGACATGTTGATCTCGACCTTGCGCAATTACCTTGAAGCCATGGGCGGAAAGCTGGAGCTGGTTGCGCATCTGCCCGGTCGTGCACCCATTACCATCGAAGGGCTTGCCGAGGGCCGCTCCTCTCGCGAGTAGGCAGAAGGGGCACTCAATCTGTCGGCGCTTATTTGGGTCTGGTGTCCGATTCAGGTATGATACTGCCCCTTTTTGAATCCCCCAGTCAGGCGATTTCCCATGACCCAGCAGGCCGCCGAAGTCGCGAAGCGCCGCACTTTCGCAATTATTTCCCACCCCGACGCCGGTAAGACCACCATCACCGAGAAGCTGCTGCTGATGGGCAAGGCGATTGCCGTCGCCGGTACCGTGAAGTCGCGCAAGTCCGATCGCCACGCCACCTCCGACTGGATGGAAATGGAGAAGCAGCGCGGTATCTCCATCACCACCTCGGTGATGCAGTTCCCCTACCGCGAGCACATGGTCAACCTGCTCGACACCCCCGGCCACGAAGACTTCTCCGAAGACACCTACCGTACCCTGACCGCGGTGGACTCGGCGTTGATGGTGCTGGACGGCGGTAAAGGCGTAGAGCCGCGGACCATCGCCCTGATGGACGTGTGCCGCCTGCGCGACACGCCCATCGTCAGCTTCATCAACAAGCTCGACCGCGATATCCGCGACCCGATCGAGTTGCTCGACGAGATCGAGGCAGTGCTGAAGATCAAGGCCGCGCCCATCACCTGGCCGATCGGTTGCTATCGCGATTTCAAGGGCGTGTACCACCTGGCTGGCGACTACATCATCGTCTACACCCCAGGCCATGGTCATGAGCGTACCGAGGCGAAGATCATCGAGAAGCTCGACTCCGACGAAGCCCGTGCGCACCTGGGTGACGAATACGATCGCTTCCTCGAGCAGC
>NZ_JBNNVR010000062.1:0-33042 GCF_050280645.1 Pseudomonas sp. NPDC089554 | reverse complement strand
GCCTGATCCACCCGCTGGACCACAACTACTACGAGGTCTGCCGCACCAAGCTGGGTTGGGGCAGTCGCCTGGGGGGCGGGGACGACTGATACTCGATCCTGGGCGAAGTTGATGATCACGCAGCCATCGGAGTTGGTGCCGTCACGCTCAGGCTCGCAGACGAAGTTGGCGACGTTGAGGATCTGCCACTGGTCGCGGCCAGCCGGGTTGAACGACTCTGGGTTGATGAACAGGCAACGGCCGAACAGGTTCTGCCAGGCCGTCTGGGTGGTCATCTTCACCGGCAGGTAGTGCTCGGCGGCAGCCCCTACGTGAACGTAGGAAACGAAGTGATCCTGGGCGTTGTTGAACGCCTCGACGCGGTCCCACAGGGCATCGAACTTGTCGGCCGGGAACTTGCGGTTGATCGGGCCCCAGGCGATGGCGGCAGAGGTGCTCGGTTCGTCAACGATGAAACGGTCAGCCGGCGAACGGCCGGTACGGTGACCCGTCTCAACGACCAGTGCGCCAGTATCGGCCAGCACGCCTTCACCGCGGGACAGCGCTTCTTTTACCAGCTCATCGACGCTCAGGTCGGTGTACACGGTGTTGTTGGCTTGCGTCATGAGATACCCCATCCGGCCCGAGGCCGAGTGCTCCAAACGTTTTGTAGTTGCTTGTTTCAAACTACTACAGCGAAAAAAGTGGCCGGATTATGCCAGAAACGCCCAAAAAAAGTAGGCCCCTCCTGTCGTAACCGCGCTTTTGCGCAATTCGACAGGAGATTCTCCTGTAATGAAACGTTTCAGTGACGAGTATCCGATGCCGCGTCCGTGCCGCCGCCTGCAAACAACTGCGCTACATCGGTCGCGTCGAAGAAATAACGCTCGTTGCAGAACTGGCAGTCGATCTCGACCTGGCCATTGCATTCCTCGACCAGCGCCTTGGCATCCTGCTCGCCGAGACTGACCAGCGCATTGCCGGAACGTTCCCGAGAGCAACTGCAACTGAACTTCAGCGGCTGGATGTCGAACAGACGCACGGCGTCCTCGTGGTACAGGCGGTGCAGCAGGGTTTCGTTGTCCAGCGCCCATTCTTCGGGCTTGAGCGTGCCGGCCAGGGCCACCACGTGCTGCCAGCTTTCTTCGCGCTCTTCGTCATCGGGCTGGCGGTCGCGCGGCAGCTGCTGCAAAAGCAGGCCGCGAGCCTTGCCGTCCTTGGCATCGAGCCAGAAACGGGTGTTCAGCTGTTGCGACTGCACGAAGTAGTTGGTGAAACATTCCGACAGGTTGGCCCCGTCGAGGTCCACGGTGCCCTGGTAGCGCTGGCCCTTGATCGGGTCGATGGTCAGGGTCAGGTGACCGCCAGGCATCAACTGCTCCAGTGTTGCGTCATCGCTGATCTGCTCGGCTTCATAGCGCGCCATGCCACGAATCTCGCGGTCGCCCGAGCACTCCACCATCAGCAGCGGGATCGGCCCCTGGGAGCGCGCCTGTAGAATCAGCAGGCCGTCGAACTTGAGTGCGCCAACCAGCAGGGAGGTGGCAGCCATCAACTCGCCGAGCAGCGTGGCCACGGGCTGCGGGTAGGGGTGGCGGTCCAGCACGGCGGTGTAGCTGGCATCGAGCGCCACCCACTCGCCGCGCACATCGCGCTCGTCGAAGATGAAACGTTGGGTGAAATCGGTATCAGGCATATCGCTCATGGCTTCTGGCTATCTGAAAGGTGCTGAAAGTAATGGGAGTAGTAGCGGCCTTGCGAGGCCTGTCCCTGCTGCCCTTTGCCCTACTGTGTTGGCGCTCGTGGCCTTTTGGCCAGATCCTGTGGCCGACTTTCGACGAGCGGCTGCCCCGCAGGACCGGGCCCGGCGCGCTACGCCAACTCGCTTGATCCAATTAGATGGTGGCAAGGGGACGGTTTTCCAAGTGCGCGGCGTATGTGAAATCTGACAACGCGGCTGGCTAGCCTTCAAAACTGCCGTGCAGCTGGTGAATCTGCCGACGCTGCTTCTTGGTCGGCCGACCGTCGGTGGTCACGCCCATGGCGCCAGCCTTGCGCAGCTCGGCGGCCTGCTCGCGACGACGAACGCTATCTTCGGTTTCCTCATACAGCGTTTGCGCCTCCGGTGCTCCTCGGCGTACCACCGACAACGCCTTCACCAGCACCGTGCGCTCGTCGAAGCCGGTGCGCAACACGAACTCGTCGCCCACGCGCGGTTCCTTGCCCGGCTTGCAACGCTCGCCGCGACAATGCACCTTGCCGCTCTCGATCGCGGCCTTGGCCAAGGCACGGGTCTTATAGAAACGCGCCGCCCACAACCATTTGTCCAAACGAACCTTGTCGTCTTCGTCCGACTTGCCTGCCATCCCGGCTCCTCGAATTCTGTCTTTAACGGAACTGTACTACCGTAACTTGCGGATGCAAAAACTCCGCGCCGTGCTTACAGTTCACCACCTCATTCGCAGGGTGTGCTTCGTGAAGACATTTGACCATCTGACAGTGATCGGCCTGCGCGAGTGGATCGCCCTGCCCGACCTTGGCCTGGCGGGGCTGCGGGCGAAGATCGACACCGGCGCCAGCACCTCCAGCCTACACGCCACCGAAATCGAGCCGTTCGAGCGCGACGGCGCGCCCTGGGTGCGCTTCACTGCGCACCTGGGTTCGGTGGTGCAATTGCGCCACCGCCGCTGCGAAGCGCCGATGGTGACCATGAAGACCATCAAGAGCTCCAACGGCCACGCCCAGGTTCGCTACGTGATCCGCACCCCGCTGGCACTGGGCGATCGGGTCTGGGAAGTGGAATTCACCCTGGCTTGTCGCAAAAGCATGCGCTACCGGCTGCTGCTGGGATCCAAGGCGCTTGTCCATGGTCAACTGGTAGTCAACCCGGGCCTCAAGTATGTCCAGGACAAACCGGCCTTCCCGGCCACCCTTTCCCCTGTCACAGGTGCTGCATGAAGATCGCCATCCTGTCGCGTAACCCGCGCCTGTATTCCACCCGCCGCCTGGTCGAGGCCGGCACCGCGCGCGGCCATGAAATGGTAGTGATCGACACCCTGCGCGCCTACATGAACATCGCCAGCCACAAGCCGCAGATCCACTACCGTGGCAAGCCACTGGAAGGCTTCGATGCGGTGATCCCGCGTATCGGTGCCTCGGTCACCTTCTATGGCTGCGCGGTGCTGCGCCAGTTCGAGATGATGGGCGTCTACCCACTCAACGAGTCGGTGGCCATCGCCCGTTCGCGGGACAAACTGCGCTCGCTGCAATTGCTGTCCCGGCGCGGCATCGGCCTGCCAATCACGGGCTTCGCCCACTCCCCTGACGACATCCCCGACCTGATCCGCATGGTCAATGGCGCGCCTTTGGTCATCAAGGTACTCGAAGGCACCCAGGGCATCGGCGTGGTGTTGTGCGAAACCACCAAGGCCGCCGAATCGGTGATCGAGGCGTTCATGGGGCTCAAGCAGAACATCATGGTCCAGGAGTACATCAAGGAAGCCGGCGGCGCGGACATCCGCTGCTTCGTGGTCGGCGACAAGGTGATCGCCTCGATGAAGCGCCAGGCCAAGCCTGGGGAATTTCGCTCCAACCTGCACCGCGGTGGCGTCGCCAGCCTGATCAAGATCACCCCGGAAGAGCGCATGACCGCCATTCGCGCCGCCAAGGTGATGGGTTTGAGCGTGGCGGGGGTGGATATCCTGCGCTCCAACCACGGGCCATTGGTGATGGAGGTGAACTCATCGCCAGGGTTGGAGGGGATCGAGGTCACCACCAGCAAGGACGTGGCGGGGATGATCATCGAGCATCTGGAAAAGAATGGCGGGCCGAACCAGACCCGCACCAAAGGCAAAGGCTGAAAGCAAAACCGCCCCGGCAGGGGCGGTTCACATCAAACGGCGTTGCGTGGCAGCAACAGCCCCAGCGGTAGAACGACCCGCGCCTCGATGCCGCCGCCGGAGCGGTTGCGCAGTTCGACGTTGCCGCCATGCTGCGCCGCGATGCGCTTGACGATCGCCAGCCCCAGGCCAGTGCCCTTGCCGCCACGCGCTCGGTCGCCGCGGATGAACGGGTTGAAGATGGTTTCAAGTTCCGACTCGTCGATACCCGCCCCCCGGTCCAGCACGCTGAGCACCACGTAGGGCGCACTTTGGTCACCCGACACGTAGGCCGCCACCTCGACGCCCTTGCCCGCATGGTGCAAGGCGTTGCCGATCAGGTTGCCGAGCATCCGCTTGAGTGACACGCGGCGCAGGGGGAACGGAGGAATCGGCTCCAGGCACAGGCGCACACGCTCCTCTGGCTGGTTATAGGGCGCCACCACCTCGCGGATCAGGTAGCCCAGGTCGACTTCCTCGACCGGCTCGTCGCGACCATCGCGGATGAACGCCAGGAACTGGTCGAGAATGGCGTCCATGTCCTCGATATCGCGGACCATGTCGTCGGTGAGGTCGTTGTCGTTGGGCATCAGGGACAGTGACAGGCGCAAGCGCGTAAGCGGCGTGCGCAGGTCATGGGAAACCCCTGCCAACATCAGCTCACGCTCACGCCCGGCCTGCTCGACGTCCTCGGCCATCTGGTTGAAGGCGCGGTACACCTCGGTCATCTCGCTCGGTGTGTCACTGACCGGCAAACGTACACTGCGGCCCTGGCCAAGCTGGCGGGCAGCGAACACCAGGCGCTTGAGCGGCTGGTTGAGCTGACGCACGAAGATCCACGCCGAGGCGGTCGACAACAAACCGATGGCCAGGAACCAGCCCAGCACGTTCCAGATTTTCTGCCCACGCAGCGGGTGCGGGTATAACGGCACCTTGAGCCAGCCCGGCCCCAGGCTCGGCGCATTGACCCACAGCGCCGGTGGCGCATGGATGCGCAGCCGCACCTCGGTGTCCTCGCCCAGCTCAGCCTGCATCTGGCGCTGGTAGATCTCACTGTAGGGCCAGTGCTGCTCGCCCTCCGGCACGCCCGCGCCAGTCACGCGAATCAGTCCCGCCGCCTCGGCAATCTTGTCGCGGTTTTCTTCATCGGCGGCCCAATAGGCGCGCAACGTCAGCGCCACGCCGTGGCTGTACTGGCGATCGACCAGCACATCTTCGTTCATCAGCAGGTAAACGAGGGTGAGCGCCTTGGAGAACAAGACGACGATCAGCACCAGCCACAGCGTGCGGGCGAAGAAGCTTTGCGGGAACCAGAGGGGCGTTTTCATTCAGGACAACTATCGCAATGCGGGTGCGAGGCATGCCTCGCCAGTAATGCCAGGTGCCGTAGACGAAAACAGGGCGACCCACCCGGGTCGCCCTGTCGCGCTACGGCGATGGCTCATTTGCCGGCGTTTCCGTCCGGCACGAAGACGTAGCCCACGCCCCACACCGTCTGGATGTAGCGCGGCTTGGACGGGTCGGGCTCGATCATGCGGCGCAGGCGGGAAATCTGCACATCGATGGAGCGCTCCAGCGCGTCCCACTCACGGCCACGGGCCAGGTTCATCAGTTTGTCGCGGGTCAGCGGCTCGCGGGCGTGCATGACCAGTGCCTTGAGCACAGCGAACTCACCGGTGGTGAGCATGTGCACTTCCTCGCCACGCTTGAGCTCGCGGGTGGCCAACGACAGCTCGTAGTCACCGAAGGTGACGGTTTCGTCTTCACTGCCGGGGGCACCCGGTACGCTCGGGGATTGGCGGCGCAGCACGGCCTTGACCCGGGCGACCAGCTCGTCGGGGTTGAACGGCTTGGCCAGGTAGTCGTCGGCGCCGAGCTCCAGGCCCTTGATGCGGCTGAGCTCATCGCCTTTGGCAGTGAGCATGATGATCGGGATCTGGTTGTTCGCCGCGCGCAGGCGGCGGCACGCGGAGAGGCCATCCTCGCCGGGCAGCATCAGGTCGAGCACCACCAGGTTGAAGACTTCGCGGGCCAGCAGGCGGTCCATCTGTTCGACATTGGGCACAGCGCGGGCACGGAAGCCCTTGCTGGTGAAGAAACGCTCCAGCAGGCTGCTCAGCCCCGGGTCGTCGTCAACGATGAGAATCTTGTCGCCTTCAGCAGTTTGTGCGGTGCTGGTCATGAATAACTCCTCTTAGATCGCCGCGCATTATGGCGTAGCCACTGCGCGGCGTGCCGTGTGCATTGTTAGCAGATTTTTCCCCTGGCGCCACTTCCAACCCATTGCGAAGTGGCCCCAAGCCATCACCGCAACCCTGGCCCGATGGGTATAATGCGCGGCTTTCATCCAGCGCCGCCGGGCCCGAACGCCCACCTGCGGCCATGTATTCATTATTTGTCAGGTGGTTCTCATGGACAGCATCAACAGCCGTATCGCCGAGGAACTGGGCGTACGCCCACAGCAGGTCGAGGCGGCCGTAGGCCTGTTGGACGAAGGCTCGACCGTGCCTTTCATCGCCCGCTACCGCAAGGAAGTGACTGGCAGCCTGGACGATACCCAGCTGCGCCACCTGGAAGAGCGCCTGCGCTACCTGCGTGAACTCGACGAGCGCCGCGCCAGCATCCTGGCCAGCATCGAGGAGCAAGGCAAGCTGACCCCGGAGCTGGCCCGCGAGATCAAGCTCGCCGACACCAAGACCCGCCTGGAAGACCTCTACCTGCCCTACAAGCAAAAGCGCCGCACCAAGGGCCAGATCGCCCTGGAGGCGGGCCTGGGCGAGCTCGCCGACGGCCTGTTGAACGACCCGCAACTGGCCCCGGAAGCCGAAGCGGCACGCTTCGTCGATGCCGAAAAGGGCGTGGCCGACGTGAAGGCCGCCCTGGAAGGCGCCAAGTACATCCTCATGGAGCGCTTCGCCGAAGACGCCGCGCTGCTCGACAAGCTGCGCAACTTCCTCAAGCAGGAAGCCGTGCTCAGCGCCCGCGTGGTGGCCGGCAAGGAAGAGGAAGGCGCCAAGTTCCGCGACTATTTCGCCCATGACGAAGTACTGCGCAGCGTGCCGTCGCACCGCGCCCTGGCGATCTTCCGCGGCCGCAACGAAGGCGTGCTGAGCGCAGCGCTGAAGGTCGGTGAAGAACTGCCAGGCACCCTGCACCCGTGCGAAGTGATGATCGCCAGCCACTTCGGCCTGGAAAACCGCAACCGCCCAGCCGACAAGTGGCTGGGCGAGGTGGTGCGCTGGACCTGGAAGGTCAAGCTGTACACCCACCTGGAAACCGACCTGTTCGGCGAGCTGCGCGATGGCGCCGAAGGCGAGGCGATCAACGTCTTCGCCCACAACTTGCACGACCTGCTGCTGGCCGCCCCGGCTGGCCCACGTGCCACGCTGGGCTTCGACCCGGGCCTGCGCACCGGCTGCAAGGTGGCGGTGGTCGACGCCACCGGCAAGCTGCTGGACACCGCCACCGTCTACCCACACGCCCCGCGCAATGACTGGGACCGCACTATCGCCGTGCTCGCTGCCCTGTGCGCCAAGCACGCGGTGGAGCTGGTGGCGATCGGCAACGGCACCGCCAGCCGCGAGAGCGACAAGCTGATCGCCGACCTGGTCAAGCAGTACCCGGCGCTGAAGCTCACCAAGATCATGGTCTCCGAGGCCGGCGCCTCGGTGTACTCGGCCTCGGAACTGGCCGCCCGTGAATTCCCCGACCTGGACGTGTCGATCCGTGGCGCGGTGTCCAACGCCCGTCGCCTGCAAGACCCGCTGGCAGAACTGGTGAAGATCGACCCGAAATCCATCGGCGTCGGCCAGTACCAGCACGACGTTTCCCAGCTGAAGCTGGCCCGTGGCCTGGACGCCGTGGTGGAGGACTGCGTGAACGCCGTCGGCGTCGACGTCAACACCGCCTCGGTGGCCCTGCTCACCCGTATTTCCGGCCTGAACGCCACCCTGGCGCAAAACATCGTTGCCCACCGCGATGCCAACGGCCCGTTCGCCACCCGCGCGGCGTTGAAGAAAGTCAGCCGCCTGGGCGAGAAAACCTTCGAGCAGGCCGCAGGCTTCCTGCGCGTGATGAATGGCGACAACCCACTGGATGCCTCGGCCGTGCACCCGGAAGCCTACCCATTGGTGCAACGCATCGCCGCCGGTACCGACCGTGACATCCGCTCGCTGATCGGCGACAGCGGCTTCCTCAAGCGCCTGGACCCGAAGAAATTCACCGACGAGACCTTCGGCCTGCCGACCGTCACCGACATTCTCCAGGAACTGGACAAACCCGGCCGCGACCCGCGCCCCGAGTTCAAGACCGCCGCCTTCCAGGATGGCGTCGAGGACCTCAAGGACCTGGAGCCCGGCATGATCCTCGAAGGCGTGGTGACCAACGTCACCAATTTCGGTGCCTTCGTCGACATCGGCGTGCACCAGGACGGCCTGGTGCATATCTCGGCGCTGTCGGAGAAGTTCATCAAGGACCCACGCGAAGCGGTCAAGGCCGGCGACGTGGTCAAGGTGAAGGTCATGGAAGTCGATATCCCGCGTAAACGTATCGCTCTGTCGATGCGCATGGGCGATACCCCGGGCGAGAAGGTCGATGGCAACCGCGGCGGCGGTCGTGGCCAGGGCGGCAACCGTTCGTCGCAGGCGCCACGCCCGCGTGAAACCGCCACCGCAGCACCGGCCAACAACGCCATGGCCTCGCTGTTCGCCAACGCCAAGCAGTTGAAGAAGAAGTGATGGACGTTCCCAAAGAGTACGTGCAAAGCGCCTTCAGCCAGTTGTTGGGCTGCCGCCTACAACACCTCGAGGACGGGGTCGCCCAGGTGGCCCTGACACTGGAGCCGCACCTGCGCAACCGCGGCCAGAAGCTGCACGGCGGGGCGATCTTCAGCCTGGTGGACATCGCCATGGGCCTGGCCTGCTCGGCCAGCCATGGCTTCGACCAGCAGAGCGTGACCATCGAATGCAAGATCAACTACATGCGTGCGGTCAGCGACGGCGAAGTACTATGCACGGCGCGCGTGCTGCACGCCGGTCGTCGTACGCTGGTGGTCGACGCCGACGTAGTCCAGGACGACAAGCTGGTGGCCAAGGCCCAGGGAACCTTCGCGGTTCTCTAGCTGCCGGTGGGGCATCTGCGGTATTTTCGCTGGCATTGAGCCATGGGGGCCGTTTGGTGCCCCCGCACATGCCCGTGTGCACGACCGGAACCGCGTAAACCAGGCGACAACGCCAGTTCCTTTTTGCCTACCCTTGTAGACCGTCAACTCTACCCCCATATTGGGGCGACTGACGCGTGAAGGAATCCATCTTGAGCGACCTCCTCAACCGCCGCCTGAGCCTGCTCGGCGCCAATCTCCCCCTGCTCAAGCAGTGCCTGCACGGCATTGAGCGTGAATGCCTGCGCGTGACCCAAGACGGTCGCCTGGCCCAGACCCCGCACCCCGAAGCCCTGGGTTCGGCGCTGACCAACGAGCAGATCACCACCGACTACTCCGAGTCGCTGCTGGAGTTCATCACCCCGGCCCTGACCGACCCGGCGCAGGTGCTGGACAACCTCGAGGACATCCACCGTTTCGTCACCAGCCAGCTGGGCGACGAATACCTGTGGAGCCCTTCGATGCCGTGCGCGCTGCCGGCCGAGGAAGACATCCCGATTGCCGAGTACGGCAGCTCCAACATCGGCAAGCTCAAGCACGTCTACCGCAAGGGCCTGGCCCTGCGCTACGGCCGCACCATGCAGTGCATCGCCGGTATCCACTACAACTTCTCACTGCCCGAGGCCCTGTGGCCGCTGCTGCGCCAGGGCGAAGGCAGCTGGGAAAGCGACCGCGACTACCAGTCGGCCGCGTACATTGCGCTGATCCGCAACTTCCGCCGCTACAGTTGGCTGCTGATGTACCTGTTCGGCGCCTCCCCGGCCCTGGACAAAGGCTTCCTGCGCGGCCAGCCGCACCAGCTCGAGGAGCTGGACAGCGAAACCCTGTACCTGCCCTATGCCACCAGCCTACGCATGAGCGACCTGGGCTACCAGAGCAACGCCCAGGCCGGCCTGACCCCTTGTTACAACAATCTGGTCAGCTACACCGACAGCCTGCGCAGGGCCGTCGGCACGCCGTACCCGCCCTACCAGCAGATCGGCACCCACAAGGATGGCGAGTGGGTACAGTTGAACACCAACATCCTGCAGATCGAGAACGAGTACTACTCGAATATCCGCCCCAAGCGCGTGACCTACACCGGCGAACGGCCGATCCAGGCCCTCACCGCACGCGGCGTGCAGTACGTCGAAGTGCGCTGCCTGGACATCAACCCGTTCCTGCCCACGGGTATCGACCTGACCCAGGCGCGCTTCCTCGATGCCTTCCTGCTGTATTGCGCACTCAACGACAGCCCACTGCTCGACAACACGGCGTGCGGGCACAGCACCGACAACTTCCTGACCGTGGTCAAGGAAGGCCGTCGTCCAGGCCTTGAACTGCATCGTGACGGCCAGCCGGTAACGCTGAAGGAATGGGCCAGCGAGCTGATCGAGCGTATTCGCCCGCTGGCAGAGCTGCTCGACCAGGCCAACGGCGGCCAGGCACACGCCCAGGCGTTGCGTGCCCAGCAGGCCAAGGTCGACGACCCGGAGCTGACCCCTTCGGCCCAGGTGTTGGCGCGCATGACCGAGCACGACGAAAGCTTCGTGCAGTTCGCCCTGCGCCAGAGCCAATTGCACGCCGAGCACTTCCGTGAACAGCCGCTGTCCGCCGAGCGCCAACAAGCCTTCCAGGCCCTGGCACGGGAGTCGCTGGCCGAGCAGGCGCGCCTGGAGCAACAAGAGGTGGGGGACTTCGACCTGTTCGTCGGTGCCTACCAGGCGAGCATCCTGGCGATCAGCAACTGATGAACCGCCCCGCCAGCCCCCGCAAGCCCCGGGCCAGCAGCCAGGCGAGGATCGCCACGATCCTCGCCGCGGCGCGCGAGCTGCTGGCCGAACTAGGGGTGGCGGGGCTGTCGATCTACAGCGTGGCCGAGCGTGCGCAAATTCCACCGTCGTCGGTGTACCACTTCTTCGCCAGCGTGCCCGCGCTGCTCGAAGCGCTCACCGCCGACGTGCACCGGGCGTTTCGCGAGACCCTGAGCGCACCGATCGACAGCCAGGCCCTGGCCACATGGCATGATCTGTCGCGCTTGATCGAGCAACGCATGCTGCACATCTACAACGAAGATGCCGCCGCACGGCAGTTGATTCTTGCCCAGCATGGGCTGAGCGAAGTGGTGCAGGCCGACAGGCAACACGACATGGAGCTGGGGGCGTTGATGCATGCGCTGTTCGACCGCCACTTCCAGTTGCCGACGATGCCCAGCGATGTGGATGTGTTTGCGTTGGCCATGGAACTGAGCGACCGGGTGTATGCCCGGTCGATGCAGTTGTATGAGCAGATCACTCCGCGCATGGCGGAAGAAGGCATGCGGGTGTGCGAGGCGTACCTGGGGTTGTACCTGCCGCCGTTCCTGCCCAAGCGATAAAACACCGGGGCCGCTTTGCGGCCCATTCGCGGGCAAGCCCGCTCCTACAAAGACGGTGGTGAACCTGTAGGAGCGGGCTTGCCCGCGAATGGGCTGCAAAGCAGCCCCAGTACGCCGAAATCACAGCTTGGCGATGGAGACCTCGGTGGATTTCACAAAGGCAATCACCTCGCTACCCACCTGCAACTCCAACTCCTTCACGGAACGGGTGGTAATCACCGAAGTGACGATGCCGGAGGCGGTCTGCACGTCGATTTCCGACAGTACCGGGCCTTCGAGGATTTCCTTCACGGTGCCTTTGAACTGGTTGCGTACGTTGATCGCTTTGATAGTCATGGTTTGCTTCCTTCTTTCTGGCTTCAGGGGTTCAGTGGGCCCAACGCAGTTGCGTGGGCAAAGGGGCTACAGGGTCCGGCTCAGGCGCAGCGCCCGGGACGGCTAGAACACGTTCGAGTACTTCGCTTTCCAGTACCGCCAGGCGGTGCGAGCCACGCGCCCTGGGGCGCGCCAGGTCGACGTCGAGGTCCAGGCCCACGGCGCCGTCCTCGATCAGGATCACCCGGTCGGCCACGGCCACGGCTTCGCTGACGTCATGGGTGACCAACAGCACGGTGAAGCCGTGCTCGCGCCACAGGCGTTCGATCAGTTGCTGCATCTCGATGCGGGTCAGGGCATCCAGCGCACCCAGCGGCTCATCCAGCAGCAGCAGGCGCGGTTGGTGAATCAATGCTCGGGCCAGGGCCACGCGCTGCTTCTGGCCACCGGACAAGGCCGCCGGCCACTCATTGGCGCGGTCTGCCAAGCCAACCTCCTCCAGCGCTTGCACGGCACGTGGCCGCCAGTCGCCCGTCAGGCCCAGGCCGACGTTGTCGATCACCTTCTTCCAGGGCAGCAGGCGGGCGTCCTGGAACATCAGGCGGGTTTCCTCGCGCGCTTCCACCAACGGCGCCGCACCGGCCAGCAGCTCGCCGGCGCTGGGCTGGTCGAGGCCGGCCAGCAGGCGCAACAGGGTGCTTTTGCCGCAACCGCTGCGCCCGACGATGGCCACGAACTGTCCGGCCGGAATGTGCAGGTCGATACCGCGCAGCACTTCACGCTTGCCGAAGGTCTTGCGCAGCCCCTGGGCCGCCAGGGGGATGCCGCGCAGCAGGCGCGGCGGTTGTTGCTTGAGCACGCTCATGCGCCCTCCTTCTTCGCCGGTTGGTAGGCCGGGTGCCAGCGCAGCCACACACGCTCCAGGCCACGGGCGGCCAGGTCGGCGAGCTTGCCGAGCACCGCGTACATGACGATGGCCAGTACCACCACATCGGTTTGCAGGAACTCACGGGCATTCATTGCCAGGTAGCCGATACCGGCGTTGGCCGAGATGGTCTCGGCGACGATCAGGGTCAGCCACATGAAGCCCAGGGCGAAGCGCACGCCCACCAGGATCGACGGCAGCGCACCGGGCAGGATCACCTGGCGGAACAGGCCGAAACCCGACAGGCCGTAGCTGCGCGCCATTTCCACCAGCGCCGGGTCGACGTTGCGGATACCGTGGTAGGTGTTGAGGTAGATCGGGAACAACGTGCCCAGCGCCACCAGGAAGATCTTCGCCGACTCATCGATGCCGAACCACAGGATCACCAGCGGAATCAACGCCAGGTGCGGCACATTGCGAATCATCTGCACGGAGCTGTCGAGCAAGCGTTCGCCCCACTTCGACAGACCGGTGATGAAGCCCAGCAGCAGGCCGATGCTGCCGCCGATCAGAAAGCCCACGCCTGCGCGCCAGCCGCTGATCGCCAGGTGCGACCAGATATCGCCGCTGCGCACCAGCTCGACACCGGCCGCGATCACCGCGCTCGGCGCGGGCAGGATGCGCGTGGACAGCCAGCCAGCGCTGACCGCCAGTTGCCACACCGCCAGCAGCAGTATCGGCAGGGCCCAGGGCGCCAGGCGCTGCGGCAGGTTGGAGGAAGTTGCACGACTCATGCTCGGCCCCTCAGCTCTGCGACACGGACTTGGGCAGGATGTCGTTGGCCACCATCTCGCCGAACGGGCTTACATAGCCGCCACTTTTCGGCTGCTCCGGGCGCTGCACGTCCAGGTGCGGGAACAGCAGTTCGGCCACGCGGTAGGACTCTTCCAGGTGTGGGTAGCCGGAGAAGATGAAGGTATCGATGCCCAGGTCGGCGTATTCCTTGACCCGCGCCGCCACGGTCGGGCCATCGCCGACCAGCGCGGTACCGGCGCCGCCGCGCACCAGGCCGACGCCAGCCCACAGGTTCGGGCTCACTTCCAGGTTGTCGCGCTTGCCGCCGTGCAGCGCAGCCATGCGTTGCTGGCCGACCGAATCGAAGCGCGCCAGGGAGGCCTGGGCGCGGGCGATGGTGTCGTCGTCCAGGTGCGAGATCAGGCGATCAGCAGCGGCCCAGGCTTCTTCGTTGGTTTCCCGCACGATCACGTGCAGGCGGATGCCGAAGCGCACTTCGCGGTCAAGGGCAGCGGCTTTCTCGCGCACGGCAGCAATCTTCTCGGCAACCGCCGACGGCGGCTCGCCCCAGGTCAGGTACAACTCGACCTGCTCGGCGGCGAGGTCCTGGGCGGCGTCGGAGGATCCGCCGAAGTACAGCGGTGGACGTGGCTGCTGAATCGGCGGGTAGAGCAGCTTGGCGCCCTTTACCTGCAGGTGCTTGCCGTCGTAGTCGACCACCTCGCCCTCTAGCACCTTGCGCCAGATACGGGTGAACTCCACCGAGGCTTCGTAGCGCTCCTGGTGGTTCAGGTGCAGGCCATCGCCGGCCAGCTCGTCCGGGTCACCACCGGTCACCAGGTTGAACAGCGCACGGCCATTGGACAGGCGGTCGAGGGTCGCGGCCTGGCGCGCGGCCACGGTCGGGGAAATGATGCCGGGGCGCAGTGCGACCAGGAACTTCAGGTGTTGGGTCAGCGGAATCAGCGACGCGGCCACCAGCCAGGAGTCCTCGCAGGAGCGGCCGGTGGGAATCAGCACGCCGCCGAAACCGAGGCGGTCGGCCGCCTGGGCGATCTGCGTGAGGTAGCCATGGTCGACGGCGCGGGCGCCCTCGGAAGTGCCCAGGTACTTGCCGTCGCCGTGGGTGGGAAGGAACCAGAAGATGTTCAGGCTCATTGGAGTTGTCTCCTCAAGGGGGGCTCGAGCCGGGGCAACGCCCCGGCGCTGGGAGCGTTCAGTTCAAGGCGCGCTGGCGACCTTGGCCGGGGGTGTCCAGATCACGTCCTTGATGCTCAAGGGCTTGGGAATCAGCTTCAGGCCGTGGAAGGTGTCGGCGATCTTCTGCTGTGCGGCCACCACTTCGGGGGTCAACGCAGCGGCACCGTAGCCCTGGCGTTTCACCGAGGTCAGGGTGATGTCGGCGGGCAGGCCCAGCAGCGGTGCGACCTGGTCGGTGACCTGCTGCGGGTTGGCCTGGGACCACTGGCCGACGGCGCGTACTTCCTCGATCAGCGTGTTGATCACCGCCGGGTGCTGGGTCGCGTAGCTGCGGGTGGCGAGGTAGAACTGGTGGTTGTCGACCAGGTCCTTGCCGTCACGCAGGGTGCGTGCTTGCAGCTGCTGTTCGGCGGCGGCCTGGTACGGGTCCCAGATCACCCAGGCGTCAACGCTGCCCCGCTCGAACGCGGCGCGGGCATCGGCAGGCGGCAGGTACACCGGTTGGATATCGCTGTACTTGAGGCCCGCGTCCTCAAGGGCGCGCACCAGCAGGTAATGCACGTTGGAGCCTTTGTTCAGGGCAACTTTCTTGCCCTTGAGCTCCTTGACCGACTGGATCGGCGAGCCCTTGGGCACCAGGATCGCTTCGCTGTGCGGCGCGGGCGGCTCGAAGGCCACGTAGAGCAGGTCGGCGCCCGCTGCCTGGGCGAACACGGGCGGGGTCTCGCCAGTGACGCCGAAGTCGATGGAGCCGACGTTCAGCCCTTCGAGCAGCTGCGGGCCGCCGGGGAACTCGGTCCATTGCACCTCGATGCCCTGTTCCTTCAGGCGCTGCTCCAGCGTGCCCTTGGCCTTGAGCAGCACCAGGGTGCCGTATTTCTGGTAACCGATGCGCAGGCTCTCGGCCTGGGCTTGGGTGATGGCGCCGAAGGACACAGCCGCCGCGAACAGGGCGACCAGACCACGACGCAAGAAGACTGTGCGCATGGCGCTCTCCTGTGCGAATGAGGTTCGGGTTGCACCTGCTTGCCTCGTTGGCGGGCGAGTAAGGTGGAAAAACAGTTGATGTCGGGTCAGATGCTCCAGCGAGCACTGATCAAACGTTCGTTGAGCACGCCAGGGGCAACTGGCCGGGGCCGCCGCGCCAACGCGCCGTGGAAGGTTTCCAGCGAGTCCAGCAGGCGGGCTTCCAACGCCTCGGCCAGTTGCGCCGGCTGGTTGCCTTCGCCGTAGGCCACTTGGCTGTCGTCGGCGAAGATCCCTTGCAGGGTCTCCTGCGCCTTGAGCGCCGACAGCACCGGTTTCAATGCGTAGTCCACCGCCAGCATGTGGGCGATGCTGCCGCCCGTGGCGATCGGCAGTACCACCTTGTGCTCCAGGGCCCGCTCGGGCAGCAGGTCGAGCAGGGTCTTCAGGGCGCCGGCGAAGGATGCCTTGTACACCGGAGTCGATACGATCAGGCCATCGGCCTGGGCCACCAGTTGCTGGAAGTGCTGCACCTGCGGGCTGTCGAAACGGGCATGCAGCAGGTCTTCGGCGGGGAACTCGCGGACCTGGAAGGTCACTACCTCTACGCCACGGCCTTGCAGCCACTGGCGCGAACGTTCGAGCAACACACCGGAGCGTGAGCGCAGGCTAGGGCTACCACCGATCGAGACAACCAACATTGAAGCACTTCCTTTGATTCGGTTCCGGGGTCTGGCCCCAAGGGATGCAACCGACATTAGCAGCTTGATACATATATCTAGAAATCATATTTTTTCATTTGTTTATTCCATTTTTAACAATTCCAGATTCTGAACGCCAGGCATAAAAAAGGGCCGTCGAAACGGCCCGAATATCCCTGCTATGGCTAAGAGCAATGCAACAAGAATGCTTAACGGTTCGGTTGTGGGGTCAGGCGCAGGTATGGCTTGACCGCGCGATAACCTTTGGGGAAACGCTGCTTGATTTCGTCTTCGTCCTTCAGCGACGGCACGATCACCACCTCGTCACCGTCCTGCCAGTTGGCGGGCGTGGCTACCTTGTGGTTGTCGGTGAGCTGCAACGAGTCGATCACCCGCAGGATCTCGTTGAAGTTGCGCCCCGTGCTGGCCGGGTAGGTGATGGTCAGGCGCACCTTCTTGTTCGGGTCGATGACGAACAGCGAACGTACGGTGAGGGTGTCGTTGGCGTTGGGGTGGATCAGGTCGTACAGGTCCGACACCTTGCGGTCGGCGTCGGCGATGATCGGGAAGTTGACCACGGTGTTCTGGGTCTCGTTGATGTCCTCGATCCAGCGATGGTGCGAGTCGACCGGGTCGACCGACAGGGCAATGGCCTTGACCCCGCGCTCGGCGAACTGGTCCTTGAGCTTTGCGGTCAGGCCCAGTTCGGTGGTGCACACCGGGGTGAAGTCGGCTGGGTGAGAGAACAGCACGCCCCAGCTGTTACCCAACCACTCGTGGAAACGAATTTTTCCGGCGCTGGATTCTTGCTCGAAGTCGGGGGCGATATCGCCGAGTTTGAGGCTCATGAAGCGGGCTCCTTGTGCTGTTATTGGGTCTGTATGGGTTCAATGTGCCTGCTTTCTGGAAATAACAAAAAGAATAAATATCGATTTATTTATAACCTTAAAACATATCGAATCGCAGACACAAAAAAGCCTCGCACTAGGCGAGGCTTTCTTTGTCGCTACGACTTAGAAGAAGTTGTAAGTGTAGTTGACGATGAAGCGAGTCTGATCCTGGTCTTGCAGAGAGCTGGTACCAGTACCACGGTAGACACCGTGACGCAGGCTGGCGCCCAGGCCTTTGAAGGTGCCTTGCTGGATGACGTAGTCGATACGGGCGTTACGCTCCCACTCGGTGAACGTACCGTTGCCGTTGGCATTCTTGCCGTCTTCACCACGCAGGTAGGAAATCGACGCCTTCAGGCCCGGTACACCCAAACGAGCGAAGTCATACGAGTACTGACCGAAGGTGGTGTTTTCACCGGCCTTGGCGAACTGGTTGATCATGCTGTCGGTGAACAGGTAGAAGCTGGAACCGCCGTTACCTTCGTTGCGGCCACGGCCGTCAACAACGCCACTTTGGTTCAGCCAGACGAAACCACCGTCGTCGCCAACCTGCTGGTGACCCAGCATCAGCGCATGGCCACCCAGGGTGTAGGTGAACATCGCGGACCAGGTCTTGTTGTCGACCTCGCCAGGCGTCTTGGCGAAGCCGCCGTTGTTGTTGAAGTTGTAGCCGCCGCCGCTGCCGTTCTTGCCGTCGCTGCTGCTATCGAAGTAGCGCAGGTCGGTCTTGAACGACTGATCGTCAGCGATCTTGAACACGTGGGTCGCGCCCAGGAAGTGCTGCTTGTAGAAGTCTTCCAGGTTCGAGTAGTAGTACTGCAGGGTCAGGTCTGGAGTGAGCTTGTAGTCCAGGCCACCGAAGCGGAACTTGTTGCTGTCCTGGCTAGCGCCGTTGATCGACAGACCAGTACCGTTAGCCGAAGCACGGCCCATGGCCTTGCTCAGCTGACCGGCGTTGATGGTCAGGTTGTCGATTTCCTTCGAGGTGATGGTGCCACCTTCGAAGGTCTGCGGCAGCAGACGGCCATCGTTGGAAACCAGGATCGGCAGGTTCGGCGCCAGGGCGCTACCGTAGCGAACTTCGGTCTTGGAGAAACGCGCTTTGGCGTTGCCGCCGATGCGAGCCCACTGGCTGGAAGCCGAGCCGTCGGTGTCGCTTGGGAAGAAGCTGCTGTTGTTCGGGTGCTTGCCGCGGCCGCCGTCGAGGTGAATACCCCACAGGGCCTGGACGTCAACACCGAAGCCTACGGTGCCTTGGGTGAAGCCGGAGATGTAGTCAAGCTTGAAGCCCTGACCCGACTCACGGTTGTCGGCACCGCCTTCACGGTTGTCGTTATCGAAGTACATGGTACGAGAGCTGACGGACAGCTTGCTGTCCTCGACGAAACCGGCAGCGCCTGCTTGTTGGGCAAGAACCCCCAGTGCCACGGCCAAAGCCAGGCTGGACTTGTACATGTGTTGCTCCTCTACGTTCTAATTTTTGTGTGTCGCAAGCGGCGGGATCTTCTGCCCCACTCGCCGTCGATCTGGCGATTTAGCACCAATGTGTGACTGGTAAGTCAATCGTTACCCGTCGCCTCTAGACTTTGGTCTAAGCCGCCACCCCGGGCTACAGGATAATGACAATCCTATAAATCCAAAATGACCGTTTTGTGAAATTCTAAGATTTTTACGGAATAACCACGAAACTTTCACAACCAAAAACTGTATCGGCGCGAGCGCAGATAGCTATAGGTTATCTGCAAACGTTTGCCAATAGTCACAGCTGTGAAAGGTTATGAAGCCTAGCAGCGAGTGAGCATTTCACAACGGATACCCATCAGCAGCGGCGGTTTTTGCCTCCTAAGCTAATTCTAAAAAGTTATTTATTTTAGATTTATTAGATCATTTAGCCTCTTCGTCATTCATCACCCCGATTGCCTGACGAGAGGTTCGACCATGATCCCGCACGCTCCCCTGCGCCTGTTCGCCGCGCTGACCTTGGCCGGTACCAGCTGGCTCGCCCAGGCCGCCGACCTGACCGTCGCCTACCAAACCACCGTCGTCCCAGCCAAGGTGGCCCAGGCCGATGGCGCCTATGAAAAAGCCAGCAAGGCCAGCATCGACTGGCGCAAGTTCGACAACGGAGCCGATGTCATCACCGCCGTGGCCTCGGGCGACGTGCAGATCGGCTACTTGGGCTCCAGCCCCCTGGCTGCCGCTGCCACCCGCAAGCTGCCGGTGGAAACCTTCCTGATCGCCACGCAGATCGGCGCCGGCGAAGCCCTGGTGGCCCGCGACAGCATCAAGACCCCGCAGGACCTGATCGGCAAGAAAGTCGCCGTGCCCTTCGTTTCCACCGGCCACTACAGCCTGCTGGCTGCGCTGAAGAGCTGGAACATCGACCCGGCCAAGGTGCAGATCCTCAACCTGGCGCCGCCTGCGATCATCGCCGCCTGGAAACGCGGCGACATCGACGCCACCTACGTCTGGGACCCGGCCCTGGGCGTGGCCAAGGAAAACGGCAAGGTGCTGATCACCTCCGGCGAGCTGGCCAGCAAGGGTGCGCCGACCTTCGATGCGTGGATCGTGCGCAAGGACTTCGCCGCCAAGCACCCGGAGATCGTCAAGTCGTTCGCCAAGGTCACCCTCGACGCCTACGCCGACTACCGCAAAGACCCAAAAGCCTGGCTGGCCGACAGCAACAACGTCGACAAGCTCGTCAAGCTGTCCGGCGCCAAGGCCAGCGACATTCCCGTGCTGCTCGAAGGCAACGTGTTCCCGCTGGCCGCCGACCAGGCCAGCGCGCTGGGCGCACCCACCACCCAGGCGCTGACCGACACTGCCACCTTCCTCAAGCAGCAAGGCAAGGTCGAGGCGGTATTGCCGGACTACTCGCCCTATGTCAGCGCGCAATACCTGCCCAACTGACAACCACCCACACCCGGAGCCTGCCATGGCCTTGCTCGAGCTGGAGCGCATCAGCGCACAGTACCCCGGCGCCGACACCCCGGTGCTGGCCGACATCAACCTGAGCCTGGGCCCGCGCCAGCTGCTGGTGGCCCTCGGGCCTTCCGGCAGCGGCAAGACCTCTCTGCTCAACCTGATCGCCGGCTTTGTCGCCCCCAGCGCGGGCCGCATCACCCTCGACGGCCGCCCGGTGCAAGGCCCAGGCGCCGAGCGCGGCGTGGTGTTCCAGGACGATGCCCTGCTGCCCTGGCAGAACGTGCTGGGCAACGTCGCCTTCGGCCTGGAACTGGCCGGCGTACCGCGCCCCCTGCGTGAGGCCAAAGCGCGTGAGATGCTCGCGCTGGTCGACCTGGCTGGCTTCGGCGAACGGCGTATCTGGCAGCTCTCCGGCGGCCAGAAGCAGCGCGTAGGCCTGGCCCGGGCGCTGGCCGCCGACCCTCGGGTATTGCTGATGGACGAACCCTTCGGCGCCCTGGATGCCTTTACCCGCGAACAGATGCAGGAACTGCTGTTGCAGGTCTGGCAGCGCACCGCCAAGCCGGTGTTCCTGATTACCCACGACATCGAAGAAGCCGTGTTTCTCGCCACCGAGCTGGTGCTGCTGGCGCCCAACCCAGGGCGGGTGGTCGAGCGCCTGCAACTGGACTTCGGCCAACGTTACGCCGCCGGGGAACCGGCGCGGGCGATCAAGTCCGACCCGCGCTTCATCGAAACCCGCGAGCACGTATTGACGCGGGTGTTCTCGCAACGCCAAGGCACACCCCAGCAGGAGGCCGTATGAGCAGCCTTGAGCTTCCCGTCGTGGGCAAACACGACCCACAACGCCAAGCCGCCAAGCGCCGCGCTCTGCCAACCCGCTGGATCAGCGCACTGACCCTCGCCAGCCTGCTGCTGGCCTGGTGGCTGGTGACCGCAGCAGGTTGGGTCGAGCCGCTGTTCCTGCCCGCGCCCGGTGACATTCTGGCCAAGGCCTGGCTGCTGCTGACCCAGGGCTATATGGACGCCAGCCTCTGGCAGCACCTGGGCGCAAGCCTTGGGCGTATCGGCCTGGCATTACTGGCGGCGACCCTCACCGCCGTGCCGGTCGGCATCGCCATCGGCTACAACCGCATCGCGCGGGGCATCCTCGACCCGTTGATCGAGTTCTATCGGCCCATCCCGCCGCTGGCCTACCTGCCGCTGATCGTGATCTGGTGCGGCATCGGCGAGCTGTCGAAGGTGCTGCTGATCTACCTGGCGATCTTCGCTCCGATCGCCATCGCCACCGCAACCGGCGTGCGCACCGTCGACCCGGCCAAGCTGCGCGCCGCGCAGTCCCTGGGCGCGACCCGTGCACAACTGATTCGCCATGTGATCCTGCCCAGCGCACTGCCAGACATCCTCACCGGCGTGCGCATCGGCCTGGGCGTCGGCTGGTCGACCTTGGTGGCCGCCGAATTGATCGCCGCCACCAGCGGGCTGGGCTTCATGGTGCAGTCGGCGGCGCAGTTCCTGGTCACCGACGTGGTGGTGCTGGGCATCCTGCTGATCGCTTTGATCGCCTTCGCCCTGGAAATGGGCCTGCGCGCCCTGCAACGCAAGCTGGTGCCCTGGCACGGGCAAAGCCACTGACTTCTCAGCGAGACCGACATGAGCCTGACCATCACCCCTCTCAGCCCAGCCCTCGGCGCGCAAATCAGCGGCGTGGACATCAGCCGCGAAATCACCCCGCAGCAACGCGATGCCATCGAGCAGGCGCTGCTGCAACACCAGGTGCTGTTCTTGCGCGACCAGTCAATCACACCCCAGCAGCAGGCCGACTTCGCCGCGCGCTTCGGCGACCTGCACATCCACCCGATCTACCCGAATGTGCCGCAGACCCCGCAGGTGCTGATTCTCGACACCGCCGTCACCGATGTGCGCGACAACGCCATCTGGCACACCGACGTGACCTTCCTGCCGACCCCGGCCCTGGGTGCGGTGCTCAGCGCCAAGCAGCTGCCGGCCTACGGCGGCGACACCCTGTGGGCCAGTGGCATCGCGGCCTTCGAGGCGTTGTCGGCGCCGCTGCGTACGCTGCTCGACGGCCTGACCGCGACCCACGACTTCACCAAGTCGTTCCCGCTGGAGCGCTTCGGCAGCACGCCCGAAGACCTGGCGCGCTGGGAAGCGACGCGGCGCAACAACCCGCCGCTGTCGCACCCGGTGGTGCGCACCCACCCAGTCAGCGGGCGCAAGGCGTTGTTCGTCAACGAGGGGTTCACCACGCGTATCAACGAACTGAACGAGCACGAGAGCGAAGCGCTGCTCAAGCTGCTGTTCGCCCATGCTACGCGGCCGGAGTTCAGCATTCGCTGGCGTTGGCAGGAGAACGACGTGGCGTTCTGGGACAACCGCGTGACCCAGCATTACGCAGTGGATGACTACCGGCCGCAGCGGCGGGTGATGCACCGGGCGACCATCCTGGGGGATGCGCCGTTCTAAGAGATGCCGGGCCGCGTTGCGGCCCCCGGCGCTCTAACGAACCAGATGCAGGAACTGCATATGCCGTTCGTACTGGTCGAGGATATCGTTGATGATCTGCTCCTTGCTGTACCCCACCAGGTCATAGTTCTGGCTGCCTTCGGCCAGGTGCACCTCGGCGCGGTAGTAACGGCGGTTCTTCAACTCCTGGGTACCCAGCCCGCCCAGGGCGAACGACGGCGTGAAGTACCCGCGCATCTGCACCTGGTAAATGAACGGCTGCTCCTCGCCATGGCCGATCTTCAGGCTGACGTTGTCGTGGCTCGGGTCGTCCTGGGTAATCAGCGTCAGGCCCTTTTGCTCGAACACCGCCGTCACCTCGGCGATCGCCGGGCGCACCACGTTGTCCATGAACCGGTACACCTCGTCGCGCGATGGGAAGTGCACCGCCTGGCTCAGGCGCTGGCGCCAGCCCCCACGGCCTGGACGCGACACGGCGAACGGTGCCAGCGAATGCATCTGCGCGATCTGCCGCTGGCTCTCCAGGTAGAACGCCTTGTGCAGCCCCCACATCATGCACAACAGAATCAGCGAGAACGGCAGCGAGGTCAGCACTACCGCTGACTTGAGCGAATCGATGCTGCCCGCGAACAGCAACCCGCTGGTAATCAGCGCAGTCATCGCCCCCCAGAAGATCCGCAGCCAGTTCGGGCCATCCTCGTCGGGGTTGCCGCCCTTGGCCGACAGGGTCGAGAGCACCACGGTGCCGGAGTCGGCCGAGGTGACGAAGAACACGAAGCTGATGAACACCGTCACGGCGATCACCGTCTTGCTCCAGGGGTAGGTTTCCAGCAGCAGGTAAAGGCTCATCGACGGGTTGTCCAGCGCCGACTGGCCCAGCGCGGTCATGCCGTGGTTGATCACCTGGTCCAGGGCGCTGTTGCCAAAGATCGACATCCACGCCAGGGTGAAGCCCAGCGGAATCAACAGCACGCCGAAGACGAACTCACGGATGGCCCGGCCCCGGGAAATACGTGCGATGAACAGCCCCACGAACGGCGACCAGGCAATCCACCAGGCCCAGTAGAACACCGTCCAGCCACCCAGCCAGTCGCGGTTCTCGCCGTAGGCGTACACATCGAAGCTCTTGCGCGGCAAGGCGCCGAGGTAGTCGCCGAGGTTCTGGATCAGGGTATTGAACAGGTGCTGGGTAGGCCCTGCGAACAACACGAACAGCAGCAGCGCGCAGGCCAGGAACAGGTTGATGTCGCTCATCACCCGCACGCCCTTCTCCACGCCAGCGACCGCCACGGCCACTGCGGTGCCCATCATCAGGGTAATCAGCCCCACCTGCACCCATTGGCTGTGGTCGATGCCGAACAGGTAGTCCAGGCCGGCATTGAGGTGCAGCACGCCGAAGCCCATGTCGGCGCCCAGGCCGAACACCGTGGCGATGATGCCGAAGCCGTCCACCGCATAGCCGATGGGCCCGTTGATGCGCTTGCCGATCAGTGGGTACAGCGCCGAGCGCAGCGCCAGCGGCAGGTTGTGGCGGTAGGCGAAGTACGCCAGGGCCATACCGACGAAGGCGAACACGCCCCAGCCATGCAGGCCCCAGTGCAGGAACAGCACCTGCATCGCCTGGCGCCCGGCCTCCACCGTGCCGGCCTCGCCTTGGGGCGGTTGCAGCAGGTGGGTCAGGGGTTCGGAGACGCAGAAGAAGAACAGCGTGATGCTGATGCCGGCGGCGAACAGCATGCCGGCCCAGGACAGGTAGCTGAACTCGGGCTCGTCATGGTCGGCGCCGAGCTTGATCTTGCCGTAGCCCGACAGCGCGGTGACCACCACGAACACCAGGTACAGGGTCATGGCCAGCATGTAGTACCAGCCGACGGTGTTGGCCGCCCAGTTCTGCGCGGCCAGCAGCCACTCGCCAGCAGCCTGCGGCTTGGCGATGACCACCAGGCCGAAGGCGAGGATGAAGGTGGCGGCGAAGTAGAAGACCGGGGGGTTCATGCGCACCTTGCCATTGGCAAGGGCGGGGGTGGGTGCACTCATTGAACATGCACCTCGTCGAACGACGTAAGGTTCGGATTGAACGGGTTCAGCAAAGGGAATCCTCCTGTTGAACACCGGCAGCGGACCAGCGTTTAATTTGAACAATCGTTCAAGTTAAACATGGATCGGAAATCAATGCGACCGGGTGCCGCTGGGCGGGCGTTCAACAGACCTTGCTGTTACAGGGACAGTTCCGGCCTCAGTTCTTGTCCTGGCAATCCAACTGCAGGTTCGCCTGGGTGATGTTGCTGTCCGCCGGCACGCTGCGGGTCAGCCACACGTTGCCGCCAATGGTCGAGCCTTTGCCGATGGTGATGCGCCCCAGGATGGTCGCCCCGGCATAGATCACCACGTCGTCCTCGACGATCGGGTGGCGCGCCAGGCCCTTGTGCAAGGTGCCCGACTCGTCCGAAGGGAAACGCTTGGCGCCCAGGGTCACTGCCTGGTAGATGCGCACCCGCTCGCCGATGATCGCGGTCTCGCCGATCACCACGCCCGTGCCATGGTCGATGAAGAAGCTCGGGCCGATCTGCGCGCCGGGGTGGATGTCGATGCCGGTAGCTGAGTGCGCCAGCTCCGAACTGATCCGCGCCAGCAGCGGCAGGCCAGCCTGGTACAGGTGGTGGGCCAGGCGATGGTGGATGATCGCCAGGATGCCGGGGTAGCACAGCAGCACCTCGTCGACACTGCGCGCCGCCGGGTCGCCCTGGAAGGCGGCGAGCACGTCGGTGTCGAGCAGCACGCGCATTTGCGGCAGGGCCGCGGCGAAGCCCTGGATCAGCTTCAACGCATGGGCATCGACGTCAGCCAGGTCGGCTTTGTTCTGCCGCGCGGCGTAACGCAGCTCCAGGCGCGCCTGGCCCAGCAGTGCGGTGAGCGCAGCGTCGAGGGTATGGCCGACGTAGAAGTCTTCGCTTTCCTCGCGCAGGTCCACCGGCCCCAGGCGCATCGGGAACAACGCACCACACAGCTGCTCGAGAATATGCTGCACTGCGTCGCGCGACGGCAGTTCACGCCCGCCCTGCTCGCCGCTGCTGCGCCCATTGCGGGTACGCCATTGTTCTCGGGCACTGCGCAAGCCGCTGACAATGCCCTGCAACTGCCATTGGCCGGTGGATGGTTGTTCGCTCACGGTGGTCTCCTGGCTCGCGGCGGTCTTGGGAATCAGGCATATGCCGCCGGCAGGAATTACTCTACGGCAAATTCTTCCCTTGGAAAAAACATCGCTTTATTCCATCCTGCGCTAAGTCGGGCATAAGCAGCAGTGACGGGGGCCGGGTTCATGGTTACCCTCTACGCTGTCGTTCAGGGATGAAGTAGAAAAAAGGAATAATAAAATAAATTTTTATTATTTCCGGAGCTATAAAGCCCACCCTATAGTCGCCACCCACCACCTAAACAACAAAGCGCGGGGCCGCCATGACGAAATTCACCAAACCACTTCTCAACGCCAGCCTGGCGCTGCTGCTCGGCACTGGCCTGCTGGGCCAGGCATTTGCCGGCGAGCAACTGAAGACCATCCAGGAAAAAGGCGTGATCAACGTCGGCCTCGAAGGCACCTACCCACCGTTCAGCTTCGTCGACGAAAGCGGCAAGTTGACCGGTTTCGAGGTCGAGTTGTCTGAAGCCCTGGCGCAGAAGCTGGGCGTCAAGGCCAAGGTCCAGACCACCAAATGGGACGGCATTCTCGCAGCCTTGGAGTCCAAGCGTCTGGATGTGGTGGTCAACCAGGTGACCATCTCCGAAGAGCGCAAGAAGAAGTACAACTTCTCCGAGCCTTACACCGTTTCCGGTATCCAGGCGCTGGTTCTGAAGAAGAAACTCGAAGACCTGAAGATCAAGGGCGCTGACGACCTGGCAGGCAAGAAAGTAGGCGTGGGCCTGGGCACCAACTACGAGCAATGGGTCAAGGCCAATGTGCCAAAGGCAGACGTGCGCACCTATGAAGACGACCCAAGCAAGTTCCAGGACCTGCGTGTAGGCCGCATCGACGCCATCCTGATCGACCGCCTCGCCGCCCTGGAATATGCGAAAAAGGCCACCGATACCGCCGTGACTGGCGAAGCGTTCTCGCGCCAGGAGGCGGGTATCGCCCTGCGCAAGGACGAGCCTGAACTGCTGGCCGCCGTCAATAAAGCGCTGGACGAACTGCGTACCGACGGCACCCTGGCCAAGCTCTCCGAGAAATACTTCGGTGCCGACGTCACTAAATGATCGCTGAAAGCCTGCAACTCGTTATCGACTCCGCGCCCTTCCTGTTGAAGGGCGCGGGTTACACGGTGCTGCTCAGCGTCGGCGGCATGTTCTTCGGCTTGCTGCTGGGCTTTGCCCTGGCATTGATGCGCCTGTCGAAGATTCTGCCGCTGAACTGGCTGGCGCGAATCTATGTGTCGTTCTTCCGCGGCACACCTTTGCTGGTGCAGTTGTTCGTCATCTACTTCGGCATGCCGCAGATCGGTATCGAGCTCGACCCGATACCCGCATCCTTGATCGGCCTGTCGCTGAACATGGCAGCGTACATCTGCGAAATCCTGCGCGCGGCGATCTCCTCGATCGACCGTGGCCAGTGGGAAGCCGCTGCCAGCATCGGCATGACCCGCACCCAGGCCATGCGCCGGGCGATCCTGCCCCAGGCCATGCGCACCGCCCTTCCACCTTTGGGCAACAGCTTCATCTCGCTGGTCAAGGACACCGCCCTGGCGGCGACCATCCAGGTGCCCGAGCTGTTCCGCCAAGCCCAGTTGATTACCGCGCGTACCTTCGAAGTCTTCACCATGTACCTGGCCGTGGCAGTCATCTACTGGATACTGTGCACCATCCTCGCGCACTTCCAGAACCGCATGGAAGCGCGGGTAAACAAGCATGACCAGGAGCACTGAAGATGATCGTAGTTGAAGGCCTGACCAAGCAGTTCAAGGGCCAGACCGTGCTCAACGGCATCGACCTGACCGTGCAGCCCGGCGAGGTGGTGGCCATCATCGGCCCCAGCGGCTCGGGCAAGACCACCTTCCTGCGCTGCCTGAACCTGCTGGAAACTCCGGATGCCGGGCGTATCCAGGTGGGTGATATCAGCATCGACGCCAACCGCTCGCTGGGCGGGCAGCAGGCTGCCATTCGCCAGCTGCGCCAGCAGGCCGGTTTCGTGTTCCAGAACTTCAACCTGTTCCCCCACCGCACGGCCCTGGACAACGTTATCGAAGGGCCGGTGATCGTCAAGAAGACACCTCGCGACAAGGCCGTCGCACTGGGCCGCAGCCTGCTCGCCAAGGTGGGCCTGGCTGGCAAGGAAGATGCCTACCCACGGCGACTTTCCGGGGGCCAGCAGCAGCGGGTAGCGATTGCTCGCGCGCTGGCCATGGAGCCTGAAGTGATCCTGTTCGACGAGCCTACCTCGGCGCTCGACCCCGAGCTGGTTGGCGAAGTACTGGAGACCATCCGCGGCCTGGCCGAGGAGAAGCGCACCATGGTCATCGTCACCCACGAGATGAGTTTCGCCCGCTATGTCGCCAACCGGGTGATCTTCTTCGACAAGGGGGTAATCGTGGAGCAGGGTGAGGCCAAGGAACTGTTCGCCAACCCGAAAGAGGAGCGCACGAAGCAGTTCCTGCGCAAGTTCCTCGGCACCGCTGCCGCGCAAGACTGAAGCCTCCACCGAAACCATTCGCGGGCAAGCCCGCTCCTACAGGGTTCACCGCAACCCCTGTAGGAGCGGGCTTGCCCGCGAATGCGTCAGTACTGGCAAAACAAATCCCAACTTCTATCCATATTCCAAACCGTTAGTTCATAAACGGTTTATAAGCGCATAGGGTATATAAACCGGACCACCGGACCAGCAAACGTCTGTCGCGATCAGCTGAAGCGACACATCCACTTTGTGAGGTAAGGAATGGTCAGGATCACAATCACCCCAGTGCGTAACGCCAGGGCATTGAGTGCAGCCAAGGAGCGGTACTGATGTCCAGCCAACTAGAAACCCTTCTCCACAGCGACCTCGACAGCTCGCCCCTGCTGCTGCCGGCCAAGGTGTTGCGCAACGACGCCGAAGCCCTGCAAGCGGCCCGCGAACTGGCCGATGTCGCCCGCCAGCAGGCCGCCCGTCGCGACCAGCAGCGCAAATTGCCCTGGGCCGAAATCGAACAGTTCACCCGCAGCGGCCTGGGCAGCATCAGCGTACCCAAGGCCTTCGGCGGCCCGGACGTCTCGTTCCAGACCCTCGCCGAAGTGTTCCGCATCATCAGCGCCGCCGACCCGGCGCTAGGGCAGATCCCGCAGAACCATTTCGGCATTCTGCAACTGCTGCGCCTGACCGGCACCGAAGCCCAACAAGCGACGATCTTCCGCTCGGTGCTGGACGGCTGGCGCATCGGCAATGCCGGCCCCGAGCGCGGCACCAAGAACACCCTGACGCTCAAGGCGCGCATCACCCGCGCCGGCGACAGCTATCGCATCAGCGGCGAGAAGTTCTACTCCACCGGCGCCCTGTTCGCCCATTGGGTGGCGGTCAAGGCAATCGACGACGAGGGCCGCCAGCGCCTGTCGTTCGTGCGCCGGGGCAGCCCGGGGCTGCGTATCGTCGATGACTGGTCCGGCTTCGGCCAACGCACCACCGCCAGCGGCACCGTGCTGCTGGACAACGTGCCGGTAGACCCGGATCTGGTGATCGACAACTGGCGCCAGCGCGAGCAGCCGAACACCCAGGGCGCATCCTCGCAACTGATCCAGGCAGCCATCGATGCCGGCATCGCCGAGGCGGCCATCAACGACGCCATCGCCTTTGTGCGCGAGAAGTCGCGGCCCTGGATCGACGCCAATGTGGAGCGCGCCAGCGACGACCCCTACGTGATCGCCGATATCGGCCGCCTGAAGCTTGAGCTGCACGCCGCCGAGGCGCTGCTGCGCAAGGCCGCGCAAGTGCTCGACGAAGTCAGCGCCGCGCCGATCGACGCAGCCTCGGCAGCCCGTGCCTCGATCGCCGTGGCCGAAGCCAAGGTGCTGACCACGGAAATCTCCCTGCAGGCCAGCGAGAAGCTGCTGGAGCTGGCCGGCAGCCGCGCGACCCTCGCCGAGTTCAACCTCGACCGCCACTGGCGCAATGCCCGGGTGCACACCCTGCACGACCCGGTGCGCTGGAAGTACCACGCGGTGGGCGCCTACTACCTCAACGGCACGCTGCCTGCGCGGCATTCCTGGATCTGATTTTTGTGGCCCTTGGGGGGCTGCTGCGCAGCCCAATCGCGACACAAGGCCGCTCCCACAGGCTTTGTGGGAGCGGCCTTATGTCGCGATTGGGCCGCATAGCGGCCCCATAGGGCCCCGGAGAAACACCATGACAACAGCACTCATCACCGACGACACCCAAGCCCTGGCCATCGCCGAAGAAATCGCCCAGCAACTGCGCCGCGACAGCGCCCTGCGCGACCGCGAGCGCCGCCTGCCGTACGCTGAACTGGACCTGTTCAGCCAGTCCGGCCTGTGGGGCATCAGCGTACCCAAGGCGTTCGGCGGCGCGGGCGTGTCCAACGTCACCCTGGCCAAAGTTATCGCCCGTATTTCCCAGGCCGACGCCTCCCTGGGCCAGATCCCGCAGAACCACTTCTACGCCCTGGAAGTGCTGCGCGTGAACGGCAGCCCCGAGCAACAGCAACGCCTCTACGCCGAAGTGCTGGCCGGCCAACGTTTCGGCAACGCCCTGGCCGAACTGGGCACCAAGACCGCCCACGACCGCACCACCCGCCTCACCCGTGACAACGATGGCTACCGCGTCGATGGCCGCAAGTTCTACTGCACCGGCGCGCTCTACGCCCAGCGCATCCCCACCTCGGTGATCGACGAGCACGGCGTGCAGCAACTGGCCTTCGTGCGCGCCGACAGCGACGGGGTCAAGGTGATCGACGACTGGAGCGGCTTCGGCCAGCGCACCACCGGCAGCGGCTCGGTGCACTTCACCAATGCCTTCGTCGCCGCAAACGACGTAGTGCCGTTCCAGAGCGCCTTCGAGCGCCCCACCACGGTCGGCCCACTGGCGCAGATTCTCCACGCCGCCATCGACACCGGCATCGCCCGCGCCGCCTTCGAAGACGCCCTGCACTTCGTGCGCACCCGCAGCCGGCCCTGGGCCGACTCGGGCCTCGACAAAGCCAGTGACGACCCGCTCACCCTCAAGAGTTTCGGTCACCTGGGCATCCGCCTGCACGCCGCAGAAGCCCTGCTTGAGCGGGCTGGCGAGTTCCTCGACCGCGCCCAGGTCGACAGCAGCGCAGCCAACGTCGCCGCCGTGTCCATCGCCGTGGCCGAGGCCCGGGCGATCAGCACGGAAATCTCCCTGGCTGCAGGCACCACGCTGTTCGAGCTGGGTGGCAGCCAGTCCACCCTGGCCGAGCACAACCTCGACCGCCACTGGCGCAATGCCCGGGTCCACACCCTGCACGACCCAGTGCGCTGGAAGTACCACGCCATCGGCAACTACTACCTCAACGACCAGAACCCGCCGCTGCGAGGTACGATCTGATGGGCAAGCAGATCCTGCTCAACGCCTTCAACATGAACTGCGTCGGGCACATCAACCACGGCCTGTGGGCCCACCCGCGCGACACCTCGACCCAGTACAAGACCCTGGCCTACTGGACCGACCTCGCCCGCCTGCTGGAGCGCGGGCTGTTCGACGGGCTGTTCATCGCCGATATCGTCGGCACCTACGACGTCTACGGCCAGTCGCTGGACGTGACGCTCAAGGAGTCGATCCAGCTGCCGGTCAACGATCCGCTGCTGCTGGTCTCGGCCATGGCTGCGGTGACCAAACACCTGGGCTTCGGCCTCACCGCCAACCTCACCTACGAGGCGCCCTACCTGTTCGCCCGGCGCCTCTCCACCCTCGACCACCTGAGCCAAGGCCGGGTGGGCTGGAACATCGTCACCGGCTACCTCGACAGCGCCGCCCGGGCCATGGGCCTGGCCCAGCAGCCTGAGCACGACCGCCGCTACGACCAGGCCGAGGAATATCTGCAAGTGCTGTACAAGCTGCTGGAAGGCAGCTGGGAGGATGACGCGGTGGTCGCCGACCGCGCGCAGCGCGTGTACGCAAGGCCCGAGAAAGTACACAAGGTCAGCCACCACGGTGAGTTCTACGATGTCGAGGGCTACCACCTGTGCGAACCCTCGCCGCAGCGCACACCGGTATTGTTCCAGGCCGGCAGTTCGACGCGCGGCCTGGCCTTCGCCGGCAACCATGCCGAGTGCGTGTTCATCAGCGGGCAGAACCAGGCCGCCACCCGCACCCAGGTCGACAAGGTGCGCGCCGCCGCCCAGGCCGCTGGCCGCGACCCGCAGGCGGTGAAGGTGTTCATGGGCATCACGGTGATCGTTGCGCCTACCGAGCAGCAAGCTCGGCTCAAGCACGCCGAGTACCTGCGCCATGCCAGCCCGGAAGCCGGTGTCGCGCACTTCGCCGCCTCCACCGGTATCGATTTCGCCGCGTTCGAGCTGGACGAGGCGATCGCCTTCGCACCCGGCAACGCCATCCAGTCGGCCACCCGCCAATTGCAGGACAACGCCTGGACCCGCCGCAAGTTACTTGAACAGCACGCCCTGGGCGGACGCTACGTGACCCTGGTCGGCGACCCCGCTCTGGTCGCCGACCAGTTGATCGCCTGGCTCGACGAAACCGGCCTGGACGGTTTCAACCTGGCCCGCACCGTCACCCCGGAAAGCTTCGAGGACTTCATCGACCTGGTGGTCCCCGAACTGCAACGCCGGGGCCGCTACAAGACCGCCTACGCCGACGGCAGCCTTCGCCAGAAACTGTTCGCAGGCAACGCCCGACTACCCGCCGACCACCCCGGCAGCCGCTATCGCAACACCCCTTCTGAACCTGAATATGCCCCGACTGGAGCCCTGCACCATGCTTGAAAAACTGTTCCGGCCCATCGTGGCCGCCGCCCTGACCCTCGGCATCAGCGCTGCCGCCCATGCCGCCGAACCACTGAAGATCGGCACCACCGCCGCCTTCGCCATCCCGCTGGAAGCGGCGGTGGAAGAAGCCCACAAACAAGGCCTGGAAGTGAAGCTGATCGAGTTCACCGACTGGATCGCCCCGAACGTGAGCCTGGCCGCTGGCGATATCGACGTGAACTACTTCCAGCACATCCCCTTCCTGGAAAACGCCAAGGCCGCCGCGGGCTTCGACCTGGTGCCCTACAAGCCGGGCATCATCAACAACGTTGGCCTGTACTCGAAAAAGTACAAAAGCTTCGCCGAGCTGCCCGAAGGCGCCAGCGTGGCCATCGCCAACGACCCGATCAACAGCGGCCGCGGCCTGCAATTGCTGGCCAAGGCCGGGCTGATTACGCTCAAGCCGGGCGTGGGCTACAAGGCCACCGAGGACGACATCGTCGCCAACCCGAAGCAGCTGAAAATCCTGCCAACGCTGGGCACGCCACCCGCTGGTGTACCTGATGGAGGCGGCCGACGACATCTGCTACGCCTTGATCGACC
>NZ_JBNNVR010000061.1:0-33549 GCF_050280645.1 Pseudomonas sp. NPDC089554 | reverse complement strand
GGCGACCCTGCCACGGCAGATGTTCAGCGGTATTCGCGAGAACCTCAACAGTCGCCAGGTTTCCTGCCGCCCGAGCGCGCCTGGATGGACGCGATCATTGGCGAGATGGGTTACGTCGACGCCCTGCGCGAAGTCAGCCGTGAAGGCGACCAGTACAGCTGGTGGCCGGACAACGAACAAGCCGAGATGCTCAACCTGGGCTACCGGTTCGACTACCAGATCCTCACCCAGGGCCTGCGCCGCTTCGTGCGCAACGCCCGCCTGCCGCGCCAGCCACGCTTCTCGCAGCATGCGCCGCTGATCGTCGACTACGACTGGACGTTGACCATCTGAATGCAATGGGGCCGCTTCGCGCCCCTTTCACGACACAAGGCCACTGCTACAGGTTTCACATGCACCTGTGACAGTGGTCTTGCGCTGAGAAAGGGCTGCGAAGCGGCCCCAAATGTTATTTGATCGGTCGCCAGATCCAGGGGTAGCGATACGCCTTCCCTTCGTTGGCCCGCACCCCCGCCAACACGATCAGGATCAGCACCGCAACCGCCAGCACGGCGAACAGCACGAACCCGATCACCAGGAACATCAGCATGAAGCTGATGAACCCGGCGATGGTCACGTTGATCTGGAAGTTCAGCGCTTCCTTGCCCTGGGCGTCGACAAAGGGGTCGAGCTCACGCTTCCACACCCACATCACCACCGGCCCCAGCAGGTGCCCGAGCGGCACGACCAAGCCGAGCAATGCACTGAAGTGGCAGAACATCGCCCATTGCCGCACCTCGGCACGGGGCACTTCGCTGGGCAGGTTCGGGTCGCTCATGGGGCATGCCTCCTTGGCGGACAATCAGTCGGCGAGTGCCGCCTGTTGCAGGTCGAAGATCTCACTCATGCCTTTCTGCGCCAGCGCCAGCATGGCGTTGAAGTCTTCCGGCTGGAACGGCGCGCCCTCGGCGGTGCCCTGCACTTCGATGAAACCGCCGGCGCTGGTCATGACCACGTTCAGGTCGGTTTCGGCAGCGGAGTCTTCCAGGTAGTCGAGGTCGAGCACCGCTTCACCTTGGTACATGCCCACCGAAACAGCGGCGATCATGTGCTTGAGCGGGTCGCCGCCTTTCAGGCCGCCACGTTTCTTGATGACCCGCAGGGCATCGACCAGCGCCACCATGGCACCGGTGATGGACGCAGTACGGGTGCCGCCATCGGCCTGGATCACGTCGCAGTCGACGTACAGGGTGATGTCGCCCAGCTTGCTCATGTCCAGCGCAGCGCGCAGCGAGCGGCCGATCAGGCGCTGGATTTCCAGGGTACGGCCACCCTGCTTGCCACGGCTGGCCTCGCGCTGGTTACGCTCGCCAGTGGAGCGCGGCAGCATGCCGTACTCGGCGGTCAACCAACCCTGGCCCTGCCCTTTGAGGAAGCGCGGAACACCGTTCTCGACGCTGACCGTGCAGATAACCTTGGTGTCGCCGAACTCCACCAGCACCGACCCTTCGGCGTGCTTGGTGTAGTTGCGGGTGAGGCGGATCGAGCGGAGCTGATCGGCGGCGCGACCACTTGGACGTTTCATCTGGAATACCTGTACCGGGACTTGAATCTGCCGAGCATTATAGAGCCGGGCGTCCGGGGAAGACATGCCTATCGTCGCGGGCCGGTAGCCCGTCGTCTTTTCCTACTCACCCGCGCGGGGCTTTGTAAGATGGCCTGATTGGGCGCCAAGCCCGCACTGCGCTACAATCCTGCGCCTTGCAGCCGAAAGGCTTCCCCGTTCACCCGAATACGCGAGGTACTCCCCATGGTGCACAGCATGACCGCTTTCGCGCGCGTCGAACGCGCCGGCAGCCAAGGCACCCTGGCCTGGGAACTGCGCTCGGTCAACCATCGCTATCTCGAACCCCACCTGCGCCTGCCCGAAGCCCTGCGCGACCTCGAAGGCGCGGTGCGTGAAGGCCTGCGCCAAGGCATTTCGCGCGGCAAGGTCGAATGCACCCTGCGCCTGGCCGACGAGAGCACCGGCAAGCCGTTGCAGGTCGACCGCGAGCGCGCTGCGCAGCTGGTGGCCGCCGCCGAGACCGTGGCCGGGCTGATCCAGCAACCAGCCCCCCTCAACCCGCTGGAAGTCCTGGCCTGGCCAGGCGTGCTGGTGGCCGATGCAGCCGACCCACAGGCGCTCAACGCCGAGGCCATTGCGCTGTTCGACGAAGCGCTGGCCGAGCTCAAGGCCGGGCGCCAGCGCGAAGGCCAGGAACTGGCCCGTCTGATCAACGAACGCCTGGATGCGATGACTCACGAAGTCACCACCCTGCGCGCCCTGGTGCCACAGATGCTGGCCGCCCAGCGCCAGCGCATCCTCGACCGCTTCGCCGACCTGCAAGCCGAGCTCGACCCGCAGCGCCTGGAACAGGAAATGGTACTGCTGGCGCAGAAAAGCGACGTGGCCGAGGAACTCGACCGCCTCAGCACTCACGTCAACGAAGTACGCCGGGTGCTCAAGTCCGGCGGCGCCGCAGGCCGGCGCCTGGATTTCCTGATGCAGGAACTCAACCGCGAAGCCAACACCCTGGGCTCCAAAGCCTTCGACCCACGCAGCACGCAAGCGGCGGTCAACCTGAAGGTGTTGATCGAGCAGATGCGTGAACAAGTACAGAACATCGAGTAAGGCCAACCCCACCATGAACCACAGCAGCGGCACCCTCTACATCGTTTCCGCCCCGTCCGGCGCGGGCAAGACCAGCTTGGTCACGGCTCTGACCCAAGATGACAAGCACGTACGCGTCTCGGTGTCCCACACCACCCGCAACATGCGTCCGGGCGAAGAGAACGGGGTGAACTACCACTTCGTGGCCCACGAGCAATTCAAGGCGCTGATCGAGAAAGGCGACTTCCTCGAACACGCCGAGGTATTCGGCAACTTCTACGGCACCTCGCGCAGCGCGTTGCAGCAAACCCTCGACCAGGGCATCGACCTGATCCTGGAAATCGACTGGCAAGGTGCCCAGCAGGTGCGCGAGTTGATGCCCGAGGCGCTATCGATCTTCATCCTGCCGCCAAGCCAGGAGGCCCTGCGTCATCGCCTGGACAACCGCGGGCAAGACAGCGAGGAAATCATCGCTGGGCGCATGAAAGAAGCGGTCACAGAGATGGTGCACTACGACGAATACGATTACGTCATCATCAATGACGACTTCGCCGATGCGCTGCAAGACCTGAAGTCGGTGTTCCGTGCCAACCGCCTGCTGCTCAAGACGCAGCAGCAGCGCCATGGGGCGCTGCTCAAGCAGTTGGTCGGCTGAAGACCGAGCCGAGGCTATTCGCGGGCAAGCCCGCTCCTACAGGGATCACAACCATCCTGTAGGAGCGGGCTTGCCCGCGAATGGGGCGCGTAGCGGCCCCCTGCAATCAATCCTGCAACTGCAAGTTCGCCTGCTGGCGCAAGGTAGCCCCCAGGAAATACGCAGGCGCCCGCAGCCGCGACAGCATCATCAGCACGATCCCCAGCACCGAGATGATCGCCGCGATCACGAACACCAACCCCAGCCCCCCCACATGCGAGCCGCTGCCGAAATCGGGCGAGGCACTGTCGATGGCCGTGCGCACGAAAATCACCGATAGGATCGCCCCACCTGCCAGCGGGCACAGGCCACGCATCAGGAAGTGCCGCAGGCTGTCGAACAGGCTGCGGCGGAAGTACCACACGCAGGCGAACGCGGTCAGCGAATAGTAGAAGCAGATCATCATGCCCAATGCGGTGATGGTGTCGGCCAGCACGTTCTCGCTCAGGGTCCGCATGGTCACGTAGAACAGGCCTGCCGCGATGCCTGCGCAGATGGTCGCATAGCGTGGCGTCTGCGAGCGCGGGCAGACGCTGGCGAAGCGCTGCGGCACGGCGCCGTAGTAGCCCATGGCAAGCAGGGTGCGCGCCGGCGATACGAAGGTCGACTGCAACGACGCCGCAGTACTGGCCAGCACCGCGATCGACATCAGGATCGCCAGCGGCCCCATTACCGGGCCGGCCAGGTGAGCGAAGACGTTCTCCTGGATATCTGGGTTGCCCAGGCCCAGGCCTATGTCGCTGACACCCGCGAACTGCAAGGTGGCGATAGCGGTGAACAGGTAGATGCCTAGAATCAGCAGCACCGTCCAGGTGGCCGCCTTGCCCGGCACTTCATCGCTGCCGATGGACTCTTCGCTCACGGTCAGGCACACGTCCCAGCCCCAGAAGATGAAGATCGACAGCGACAGGCCCGCCGCGAATGCCGAGAACGACTCGACGCCGAACGGGTTGAACCAGGCGAAATCGAACGCCAGCGGCGGCGGCGCGGTGGTTTCGCCGAAGGCCGCAAAGCCAAAGCCGATCAGCACCAACAGCTGCAAGGCCACCAGGCCGTACTGCACGCTCATGGTGGTGCTCATGCCCCGGCAACAGATCCACACCGCCAGGGCGATGAACGCGCAGCAGGTGGTGATGTTGATCAACAAGTTGTCGGCCAGCCTGGCCAGCTCGTGGTGGCCGGTGATCTGCCCAAGGAACAGGTAGAAGAAATCGACGGCCACGCCGGCCAGGTTCGACAGCACGATGGTGGTGGCGACCACCAGCCCCCAGCCGCCGATCCAGCCGATCATCGGCCCGAAGGCGCGCGCCGACCAGGTAAAGGACGTGCCGCTGTCCGGCTCCGCCGAGTTCAGCTCACGGTAACCGAGGGCAACCAGCAGCATCGGCAGGAAGCCGACGATGAATACCGCTGGCAGGTGTGCGCCGACTTCACGCACCGTAGGGCCGAGGGCGCCGGTCAGGGTATAGACCGGGGCGATGGTGGAGATGCCCAGTACCACGCTGGCCAGCAGGCCCAGGCGGCCCTTGGCCAAGCCTTTGCTGGCACCCTTGGTGTTGCCCGAGTCGGCCGCCACATCGGGTGGGCGGCCGGCTTCTGTGTATTCGCTCATGAGTAATCGTGCCGTTGCTATTGGTATTGTTTTTTCACAGGCCTTCCGAGAAAGGCCGCTTTCACTCATTGAAAGCTTGCTGCCGGGCACTTCTCCGGTACCCGCGGGTTACACGCTGCCATCGACGTTTGGGGGCGCCATTGTAATGATGCGCAAGGACATTTGAAGGCAAATCAGCCAAAAGGCGAAAGAACGACACCTTCGCGTGAAACGACCTACACCGTGTGCAGGTACCAGTTGTATTCGAGGTCGGAAATGGACACCTCGAACTCGGCCAGCTCGCTTTCCTTGCAGGCCACGAAGATGTCGATGTAGTCCGGGCTGATGTACTGGTTCAGCACCTCGCTGTCGTCCAGCGCGCGCAGTGCATCGCGCAGGTTGTTCGGCAGGCTCTGTTCCAGTTGCTCGTAGGCATTGCCCTCGATCGGCGCGTCCGGCTCGACCTTGTTGACCAAGCCGTGATGAATGCCGGCAAGAATGGCCGCGAGCATCAGGTAAGGGTTGGCATCGGCACCGGCCACGCGGTGCTCGATACGCACGTTTTCGCGGCTGTCGGTCGGTACGCGCAGGGCCACGGTGCGGTTGTCCAGGCCCCAGCTCGGGGCGTTCGGCACGTAGAACTGGGCGCCGAAACGGCGGTACGAGTTGACGTTCGGGCAAAGGAAGGCCATCGATGCCGGCATGGTTTGCAGCGCACCGCCGATGGCGTGGCGCAGGGCCTCGCTTTGCAGCGGGTCGTCGCTGGTGAAGATGTTCTTGCCGGTGTGCTTGTCCAGCAGCGAGATATGCACGTGCAGGCCATTGCCCGCCTGGCCTGGGTAGGGCTTGGCCATGAAGGTGGAGTCCATTTCATGGTCGTAGGCGATGTTCTTGACCAGGCGCTTGAGCAGGATCGCGTAGTCGCACGCCTTGAGCGGGTCTGCCACATGGTGCAGGTTCACCTCGAACTGCGCCGGGGCGCTTTCCTTGACGATGGCATCGGCCGGCAGGCCTTGCTCCTTGGCCGCTTCGAGCATGTCTTGCAGGCAGTCGGCGTATTCGTCGAGGTCGTCGATCAGGTACACCTGGGTCGACTGCGGGCGCTTGCCGGAAATCGGCGAGCGCGGCGGCTGCGGGCGGCCGTTGAGGTTGTCCTGGTCGATCAGGTAGAACTCCAGCTCGAACGCCGCGCACACCTGAAGGCCCAGCGCGTCGAACCTGGCCACCACCTGGCGCAGCACTTCGCGTGGGTCGGCGAAGAACGGTTCGCCGTCCAGCTCGTGCATGGTCATCAGCAGCTGCGCGGTGGGGCGTTTCTGCCAAGGCTCATCGCACAAGGTCCCAGGAATCGGATGACAGATGCGGTCGGCATCGCCGATGTCCAGGCCCAGGCCGGTGCTTTCAACGGTCGAGCCGTTGATGTCCAGGGCGAACAGCGAGGCCGGCAGGTTGATGCCTTTCTCGTAGACCTTGTGCAGGCTGGCCCGCTCGATACGCTTGCCGCGCACCACGCCGTTCATGTCGGAAATCAGGAGGTCGACGAACTGGGTATCCGGGTGGGCGTCCAGGAAGTCATTCATCTCGCGGGAGGAGCTGGCGCACGGGGAGACCGACGTCATGGCTGTACATCCTTTGCTTCGAAGCGGCGATGTGGGATACGGCTGACGCCTCGAGGGCGACGATGGTTGCTGCTGTTGTTCTTTTCACTGTCCCATCGTGGGGAATCTGCCTGACTGGACGCATTGCTTCCTGTAGGCCTTTTCCACTATAAAGTGGGCTTTCACGCAACAGACATTGGCATTTCGGCAAGCAGAGCGTGCATCCATGCAATATCAGATCAACCACGCCGACCTCTCTCTCGTGCTCGCGCTGGAGCGTGGTCGCTCCCTGGCCAAGGCCGCCGAACTGCTCAAGGTCGATGTTTCCACGGTATTCCGCTCGATCCGCCGCCTGGAGTCGTCGCTGGGCACCGCGCTGTTCGTCAAGAGCCGCAAAGGCTACCTGCCCACCGACACCGCCCAGGCCCTGGCCGAGCAGGCCGAGCGCGCCGAACAGGCGCTGGACGCGGCGCGCATCGCACTGACCAGCGGCGAGCAGGTAGTGAGTGGCACGGTGCGCCTGACCTGCACCGAGGCGGTGATGCACAGCCTGCTGCTGCCAGCCCTGGCGGGTTTCATGCCGAACTACCCGGCACTGTCGCTGGAAATGGGCACCTCCAACACCTTCGCCAACCTCAGCCGCCGCGACGCCGACATCGCCCTGCGCCTGACCAACACGCCGCCGGAACACCTGGTGGGCCGCTGCCTGGGCTCGACCTCCTACGTGATCTGCGGGCTTCCCGAGTTTCGCCAACGCGTGACCGAGGCGCCCGGCAGCTTGCCGTGGATCGCGCCGGACGACTCGATGCAGGACCACCCCACCGTGGTCTGGCGCAACCAGCACCACCCCGGCCTGAGCCCGCGCTACCAGTGCAGCGGCATGTCGACCATCGCCCAACTGGTGAGCACCGGCATGGGTGTGGCCGCGCTGCCCGACTACATGGTGCATGGGCTGGCGGGTGTCGAGGCGCTGAGCGGCGCGTTGCCGGGCTGCGACACCCAGCTGTGGCTGCTGACCCGGCCGGATTGCCGTGCCCTGCGTTCGGTACAGACGCTGTTCGAGGAGCTGACCCCACGCTTGCGCGAGGCAATGTCGCGTTGAGTTTGTCGGCGGTTGCGCTGCATCCCGACAAAACAACCCTTCCCTATTGGCTGGTGATTTTTTAAACTATCGAGTCCGCCTGCCCATTTAGGGCTGCACGCCTACCGCATTTGCTACTGAGGAAGACCATGGCCCGCGTAACTGTTGAAGACTGCCTGGAACACGTGGATAACCGCTTCGAGCTGGTCATGCTCTCGACCAAGCGCGCCCGTCAGCTGGCCACCGGCGGCAAAGAGCCGCGCGTGGCATGGGAAAACGACAAGCCAACCGTCGTTGCCCTGCGTGAAATCGCCGAAGGCATCGTCACCCCTGAGTTCATCGCCGCCGAAGAGATCGTCACCGAGGATCCGGTGTTCGCTGCGTTCGAGGACGAAAACAACGAGGCTGTCTGATTCATGCCCAGTCGACGTCGTGCGGCACAAGCCCCTCTGCCTCTGCTGGAGGTGAAGCCATGCCGGGCATAGAAACCCTCGCCGAACGACTGTCGACTTATCTAGGCCCCGAGCAGGTCAACCTGGTCCGCCGGGCCTACTTCTACGCCGAACAGGCCCACGACGGGCAGCGCCGCCGCAGCGGCGAGCCTTACGTGACCCACCCGCTGGCGGTCGCCAGCATTCTCGCCGACATGCACATGGACCATCAGAGCCTGATGGCTGCCATGCTGCACGACGTGATCGAAGACACCGGTATCGCCAAGGAAGCCTTGAGCCAGCAATTCGGCGAAACCGTCGCCGAGCTGGTCGATGGGGTCAGCAAGCTGACCCAGATGAACTTCGAGACCAAGGCCGAGGCGCACGCCGAGAACTTCCAGAAAATGGCCATGGCCATGGCCCGCGATATTCGCGTGATCCTGGTCAAGCTGGCCGACCGCCTGCACAACATGCGCACCCTGGAAGTGCTGTCCGGCGAAAAGCGTCGGCGCATCGCCAAGGAAACCCTGGAAATCTACGTCCCCACGCCAACCGCCTGGGCATGCATACGGTGCGCGTAGAGTTCGAAGACCTTGGCTTCAAGGCCATGCACCCGATGCGCTCCTCGCTCATCAACCGAGCGGTAAAAAGTGCACGGGGCAACCGCAAGGAAATCGTCACCAAGATCGAGCATTCGCTGGTCAACTGCCTGTCTGCAGACGGCATCGAGGGCGAGGTCAGCGGCCGCCAGAAACACCTCTATGGCATCTACAAGAAGATGCGCGGCAAGCGCCGCGCCTTCAACGAGATCATGGATGTGTACGCCTTCCGCATCGTCGTCGACAAGGTCGACACCTGCTACCGCGTGCTGGGCGCCGTGCATAACCTGTACAAGCCGCTGCCGGGGCGCTTCAAGGACTACATCGCGATCCCCAAGGCCAACGGCTACCAGTCGTTGCACACCACGTTGTTCGGCATGCATGGCGTGCCTATCGAAATCCAGATTCGCACCCGCGAAATGGAGGAGCTGGCCAACAACGGCATCGCCGCGCACTGGCTGTACAAGTCCAACGAAGACGAGCAGCCCAAGGGCAGCCACGCCCGCGCCCGCCAGTGGGTCAAGGGCATTCTCGAGTTGCAGCAGCGTGCCGGCAACTCGCTGGAATTCATCGAAAGCGTGAAGATCGACCTGTTCCCGGACGAGGTCTACGTGTTCACGCCCAAGGGCCGGATCATGGAGCTGCCCAAAGGCTCCACGGCCGTCGACTTCGCCTACGCGGTGCACACCGATGTCGGCAACAGCTGCATCGCCTGCCGCATCAACCGCCGCCTGGCGCCGTTGTCCGAACCGCTGCAAAGCGGCTCGACGGTCGAGATCGTCAGCGCCCCCGGCGCGCGCCCGAACCCGGCCTGGCTGAACTTCGTGGTCACCGGCAAGGCGCGCACGCACATTCGCCATGCCCTCAAGCAACAACGCCGCTCCGAGTCGATCAGCCTTGGCGAGCGCCTGCTGAACAAGGTGCTGACCGGTTTCGACAGCAGCCTGGAAAAGATTCCCCAGGAGCGCATCCAGTCGATCCTCGACGAATACCGCCTGGAGCTGGTCGAAGACCTGCTCGAAGACATCGGCCTGGGCAACCGCATGGCCTACGTGGTCGCCCGGCGCCTGCTGTCCACCGAAGGCGAGCAACTGCCAAGCCCCGAAGGCCCGCTGGCCATCCGCGGTACCGAAGGGCTGGTGCTCAGCTATGCCAAGTGCTGCACGCCGATTCCGGGCGACCCGATCGTCGGCCACCTGTCGGCGGGCAAGGGCATGGTCGTGCACCTGGAAGACTGTCGCAACATCAGTGAAATCCGCCATAACCCAGAGAAGTGCGTACAGCTTTCCTGGGCCAAGGATGTCACCGGCGAGTTCAACGTCGAACTGCGCGTCGAGCTGGAGCACCAGCGCGGCCTGATCGCCCTGCTGGCCAGTAGCGTGAATGCCGCCGACGGCAACATCGAGAAGATCAGCATGGACGAACGCGACGGTCGCGTCAGCGTGGTCCAACTGGTGGTCAGCGTACGCGACCGCGTGCACCTGGCCCGCGTGATCAAGAAGCTGCGCACCTTGACCGGCGTGGTCCGCATCACCCGCATGCGTGCGTAGTCCCGTCAACCGCAAGGAGTCAACATGACCAAGACCGTTATCAACAGCGACAAGGCCCCCGCCGCCATCGGCACCTACTCCCAGGCGATCAAGGCTGGCAATACCGTGTACATGTCGGGGCAGATCCCGCTGGACCCGAAAACCATGGAACTGGTCGAAGGCTTCGAGGCGCAGACCGTGCAGGTCTTCGAGAACCTCAAGTCGGTGGCCGAAGCCGCTGGCGGTTCGTTCAAGGACATCGTCAAGCTGAACATCTTCCTCACCGACCTGAGCCACTTCGCCAAGGTCAACGAGGTCATGGGTCGCTATTTCGAGCAGCCCTACCCGGCCCGCGCCGCGATCGGCGTTGCCGCCCTGCCCAAGGGTGCGCAGGTCGAAATGGACGCCATCCTCGTCCTCGAGTGATGCCCCTGGCGGGCCCTGCGCCCGCCATCTTCTCTGCCCCAAGGTTCCCCCACTATGCGTCATGCCCTGCCCCTCGCGCTGGCAGCCCTGCTACTGGGCGGCTGCGCCAGCCACAAACCTGAAGACTTCAACGGCACCTGGATCAACCAGGAAGCCATCGATGCCGCCGCCAAGGGCACCAGCCTGCGCCAGGCCCTGAGCGAGCACGGCCCGGTATTGGAATGGAAGATCGATACCGCCAACCAGCAAGCCAGCTACAGCAATGGCTTCGAAGCCGCTGACGGCAGCCTGGTTGCGTCAGAGGACCAATGGCAAGCCAACTTCGCCGGTGGCCAGAGCGCGGAGCTGACGCTCGACGGCAAGGAACTGGAGGCCACCAGCCAATCCGGCACCAAGCAGGTCTTCGCGCGCAGCGAGCCGCAGCCTGCGAGCAACACGCCGCTGGGCAGCACCTTCGAGAAAGCCTTGTACAAAGCCTACCTGGGCGGTGACTGGAAAATCGTCGAAGGCCAGGGCCAAGGCGCCGTCGTGCGCTTTACCGACAACGGCACGGTCAGCGGCCTGCCCGGCCCGGACCGCTACGCCCTGTGCCTGGCAGGCGATTGCGCGACCATGGGCGCCGGCAACGACAGCCTGTGGCTGGAGCGCGACCAGCGCGGTGCGCCGTGGATTTTCAAGCGCGATGGCGACACGCTGGAAATCTTCCAGGCGCAGAACACCGCGCAGCCGGATGAGATGCCACAGCTGGCGCCAGGCGCGCGGCAGTGGGTACTGGAGAAGGACTGATCACGAGGCCGCTGGTCACAGCGGCCTCACTGAACCGACAGGTTACGCGCCGGCCAAGATCGCCGCGTACCCTTCCTTGTAACTCGCATACTGCGGCGCCCAGCCCAATGCCCGTGCGCGGGCATTGCTGCAACGCTTGCTGCCGGTACGCCGCACGCGCTGCTCGTCCGACCATTCGGTGACGCCCAGGTACCCACGCAACCAGGCCACCACATCGGCCAGTGGCGCAGGGTCGTCATCCACGCCGATGTAGCAGTCGTCCAGCGCCACGCCATCGGCGTCGGCCTGGAGCAGGAACGCCAGCAGCCCGGCGGCATCCTCGGCATGGATGCGGTTGCCATACAGCGGCGGCTCTTCAGCAACGCGGTAGCCCTGGCGCACCTGGCTGAGCAGCCACTCGCGGCCTGGGCCATAGATGCCTGTCAGGCGAACCACGCTCGCAGGAATGCCGCTGTGCAGTGCCAACTGCTCGGCTTCGAGCATCACCCGCCCCGAATAGCCTTCAGGCGTGGTTGGCGCATCTTCCTCGATCCATTCACCGCCCTGCTGCGCATACACGCTGCTGCTGGACACGAACAGCAGCCGACGCGGACGCTGGCCTTTCTGCGCAAGCCACGCCAACACATTGCGCAGCCCCTGCACGTAGGCGGCCTGGTAGCCGGCTTCGTCGTGCTGGCTGGCCGCCACGCAGTACACCAGGTAGTCCGGCGCCTGCTCAGGCCATGTGGCCGGTATGCCAGGCTCGCTCAAATCCGCCGCCACCGGGTTCACGCCCTGGGGCAGTTGCTCGATCGAACGCCGCAACCCCGAAACCTGCCAGCCCTGCGCAAGCAGGCGACGCGCCAGGCGACCGCCGACATCCCCACAGCCGACGACCAACGCCGATAAACCCGACATCACGAAACTCCATTGCCGAAGACCATGAGAAATTCTGCGGCAGTTTCGCCTCTACAGCGAAGCGTTTTTTGCAGTGTCACTTGAGCGACACAGGCCCGGCATCGATACGCACACGGAACAGGCTGTAGGGTTTGACCCGCTTGTCGACGCCTTCATGAAAGCCCGGTTGGCGATGCACCTGGTTGGCGGTGACGTAGATAAACCCATCGCGTGCTACAGAGAGCGTGTCCGGCCACAGCAGCCGCGGGTCATGGGCAATCGTCGTCCAGGCGCCATCGACTTCGCGACGACGGATCGCGTTGTGTTCGTAGTCGGTGACGTAGACACGCCCTTTGTCATCGGCCTCCAGCCCATCGGAGGCACCCTTTTCTCCCAGGTCGACGACCGCAGCGGCCAGCACCTCGGGCGTGACCTTCGGATCTCGTAATAGCGCGGTTGGCACCGAATACAGGTGTCGGCTGGACAGCGGCGAGTAATACAGCGTCTCGCCATCGGCCGACAGCGCGATGCCATCGGCGGCCACGCGAAACGGCAGGCGCTTGCCAGACGTCGGGCGCAGCAACATGACCTCACCCTCGACCACCGGGATGAACGCCGGGTCGACATCCGTCGAAACATGCCCATTCAACACACGTCGGCTTTGCCCGCTGTCGAGATCGACGACGATGATCCCACCGGGGCCACTGAGCGAAGAGTCAGTCAGGTAGGCCACCCCCGCCTTGCCATGGCGCAGGTCGAAGCGAACGTCGTTCACGTAGCTGGTTGCAATCGCGACATCGGCTGGGAAGACGATGCGCTTGACCACCGCGCCGGTCGCCAGGTCGACCGCCATCATCTTCGCTGCGTCCGGAATCGGCGGGCCGAAGGAAGGCGAGGCGGTGTCGAGCATCCACAGCCGATCGGCGGGGTCGACCACCACGCTTTGCACGCTGCTCAGCGTCGCACCGGGGCTTGCGGGGTCGAAGCGGTTCGTCGCGGCATCGGGAAAGGGCACCAGCTTGCCGTCGCGAATTTCGGCAACGGTCGCCGGAACGTCGTCGCCCCAGCGCGGAAAATTGACGAAGATGCGCCCCTGGGCAGACACCGTCACCCCGGTCGGCATGGCGTCGTGGAAGGCGAACACCGGCTCGAGTGCCCCAATGCTCTGCTCAGTGGGCAAAGGCTGCCCCTGGCCTAGTAGCGCAGGCTGAACAAAAGCAACCAGCAATGCTGCGCCAGCGGCGAGCGTAGTCGAGGTAAAGCGCGTCATGGTCGCTCCTTCGCACAAAGTAATGGGTGCCATCAGCGCCCTGCCCCTCAGGAATCCAAGGCGCTGCTGTATCGAACGGCGGCCTAGGCGTAGATGGCCTCGTTCGACCATTGCCCCTCAGGTTGCGAATGCAAGCGCCAGAATGCCTGCGCCACCTCTGTCGCCTCTGGCGAGTCCGGCCCCACCAGGCGGCCGACAGTGACCGTGGCCACGTGCACCCCTTGGCGTTTCAGCGGGCCGAACAGGGCAAATGCCAAGGCGCGCAGGCCCGCCTTGCCGACGCTGAGCGTCAGGAAGTCTCCCGAGGGTTCTACCCCGAAACCTCCGCCGGTGAGCAGCACGCTGCTGTCCGGCTTGCCCGACAGCAGCGGCAATGCGGCCTGCACGGCAGCCATCGCACCTATCAGGTTGACCTGGGTGTCCGAGACCAACGAAGCAGGCGACTCGGCCTCGAGCGGGCGCGCCAGCAACTGCCCCTGCGTGTCGTAGTGCAGGACACCGGCGTTGTAGTGCAGTACATGCAGGTCGTCGCCAATGCGCTGAACCAGCTCGAAAATGGATTGCGTGTCGCTGACATCCACCGCCTCGACCGAAGCCGACAGGCCTTCAGCCTCCAACTGCTCGACCAGGCCCTTCAGGCGCTGGGTGTTTCGCGACGCGAGCACCACATGATAGCCCTCGCGCCCGAACTGCCGGGCGGTAGCCAGGCCGATACCCGGCCCAGCGCCCAGAATGAGCATTTTCTTAGCCATGGGCCTTACTCCTGCAATTCTGCCAGTTCGATGAGGTTGCCCCACGGGTCGGCCAGGAACGCCAGGCGGCGCTTGATCACCGGTAACTCGAAGGGTTCGGTGACGATGGTGACGCCACGCTTACGCAGTTCGGCGACGGTGGCATCGATGTCGTCGACGTTCAGGCAGTAGTGGTGGTAGCCGGCCAGGCGCAGGCTGTCGCCGAGGTCTTGGTAGACCGGCTTGGGCACCGGGTGCGGGTTGCCATCACCGAGGATTTCGATGAAGAAGTTGTCGTCAGTGGCCGGGGCCAGATAGGCCAGACGCTGGTCGGCATAGGGCCACTCACGAATGACGCGGAAATCGAGCTTTTCCACGTACCAACGCTTGGCGGCTTCGAAGTCCGGCACACGCACGGCAACGTGATGGCCTTTCATGGAGGCGAACGGGCTGGCAGTGTTCTGGGCTGGCATGGTGGAACTCCTCTTTGCATTGTCGGTTGCGGCGTGGGCGCTTCCCGCCAGGCCCACTTGGGACACGAGCGTCCCCAGAACGACCAGGGCGAGGAATCGGAATGGCTTGATAGACATGGTGCAAACTCCTGGTTTGCCGTGGCCGCCAACCCATCGCTGGCGGTAGGCAAAGCATAAGCACCGCACATAAATGATTTAATCTCCGCTATTGTTGATGAACAATGAACCACGAGGAATCAATCAAACGATGAGCACCCGGAAAACCACAGCGCTGGAAGCCGGGTCGGCCTCGATTCACCTGCCGTCACTACTGGCGTTCGAATGCGTGGCTCGACACCTGAATTTCGCCCGTGCCGCCACTGAGCTGGAGGTCACCCCAACGGCCATTTCCAAGACGGTGAAACAGTTGGAGGCGCAGCTGGGCGTGCGCTTGTTCAACCGCACCACGCGCAGCGTCGCGCTCAGCGAGCCGGGGGCGCAGTTGCTGAGTACGCTGGCACCTGCGCTGGAGCAGATACGTCACTCGGTGACCAGCGTCAGCGACACCTTCACCCAGCCCTACGGCAACCTGCGCATCAATGCCTCGTTCGTCGCCCACGCCTCGTTGATCGAGCCGCACCTGGCCGGTTTTCTTGCCCAACACCCAAACATCAACCTGGAAGTGTCGCTGGACAACCGGCTCAGCGACATCGTCGCCGCGGGCTTCGATGCCGGCATCCGCCTGGGCCACGCGCTGCACCAGGACATGGTGGCCGTACCGATCGGGCCCGTACAGCGGCGGCTGGTGGTAGCCTCGCCCAGCTACCTGGCAGCGAATGCCACCCCGCGATACCCGCAGGATCTGCTGCAACACCCTTGCATCCGCCAGCGGCTGTCCACGGGCGAGCGCTTTTTCGAGTGGGTGTTCCAGGTCGATGAGCAGCCGATCACCGTCGATGTGACAGGCCGCCTGGTCTTCGACGAAATGCGCGCAGTGCTCGGCGCCGCCCGGCAGGGGTGCGGGTTCGCCTATGTATTCGAGCAGTTCGCCCGCTCGGCCATCGAGACAGGCGAGCTGATACCGGTGCTCGAAACGTACTCCCCGCCGTCGGAATCCTTCTATCTTTACTACCCGACCCGCACGATGACGTCGGGGAAGCTGCGGGTATTCGTCGAGTTCCTGCGCACCCTCGGCGAGGTGGGCTAGACGATCAACGGCAAAGATGTCAGGAAAAAAAGCAACATTATTACTTCTGTTAACAAGAATTACTTGCAATAATGCCGCACTGTCAGTTCTCGGCCCACCTCGAGGCCGTGGAGAACACTACTTTCTTTTCTTCATCAGGTCCGGCCAGCATGACTCGTACTCAACCTTCCGCTTCGCCAACCACGTCGCGCGCTTGGCGCGCCATTGCCGCGCTGCTGTTCAGCCTGGTGCTGGCCCCGGCCGCCATGGCTGAAGAGCCCGCTGCCAACGGCGCCACCGCGCCTGCTGCCGCTGCTGCTCCAGCTACTCCGGCAGCACCAGGCACCGAGCAGCCGGCCGTCGACGCCACGGCTCCAGCGGACGCACAGGCCCCGGTAGGCGAAAACGTCGAAGCGCTGGTCGAGGACACCACCCTGGGCATGGCCCATGACCTGTCCCCATGGGGCATGTACCAGAACGCCGATATCGTGGTGAAGGCCGTGATGATCGGCCTGGTCATCGCCTCGATCATCACCTGGACCATCTGGATCGCCAAAGGCTTCGAGCTGCTGGGCGCCAAGCGTCGCCTGCGCGGCGAAATCGCCTTGCTGAAGAAATCCGCCAGCCTCAAAGAAGCCAGCGACGTCACCAACAAGGAAGGCACCCTGGCCCACACCCTGGTGCATGACGCCCTCGAGGAAATGCGCCTGTCGGCCAACACCCGCGAGAAAGAAGGCATCAAGGAACGCGTCAGCTTCCGCCTGGAGCGCCTGGTCGCCGCCAGCGGCCGCAGCATGAGCACTGGCACCGGCATGCTCGCCACCATCGGCTCCACCGCGCCCTTCGTCGGCCTGTTCGGTACCGTGTGGGGCATCATGAACAGCTTCATCGGCATCGCCAAGACCCAGACCACCAACCTGGCCGTGGTCGCCCCCGGCATCGCCGAGGCCTTGCTGGCCACCGCCCTGGGCCTGGTCGCAGCGATTCCGGCCGTGGTCATCTACAACGTCTTCGCCCGCTCCATCGCCGGCTACAAGGCGCAGGTGTCCGACGCATCGGCCCAGGTACTGCTGCTGGTCAGCCGTGACCTGGACCACCAGGCTGGCGAACGCGCCGCCCCGCACATGGTGAAAGTGGGGTAAGCCATGGGCCTGCATCTCAACGAAGGTGGCGACGACCTCGCCGAAAACCACGAAATCAACGTCACGCCGTTCATCGACGTGATGCTGGTACTGCTGATCATCTTCATGGTTGCCGCGCCCCTGGCCACGGTCGACATCAAGGTCGACCTGCCGGCCTCGAGCGCCAAGCCCGCGCCGAGGCCCGAGAAGCCGGTGTTCGTCAGCGTCAAGGCCGACAAGATGCTCTACGTCGGCGACGACGCGGTGGCACAGCGCGAACAGCTTGGCGCCATGCTCGACGCCAAGACCAAGGGCGACAAGGAAACCACCATCTTCTTCCAGGCCGACAAGGGTGTTGACTACGGCGACCTGATGGAAGTGATGAACACCATGCGTGCCGCAGGCTACCTGAAGGTCGGCCTGGTCGGTCTCGAGACGGCAGCCAAGAAATGACGAAGACGCGCTCCAACCTGGCGCGCTATAGCGGCAGCCTGGCGATCGTCTTGGCATTGCATGCCGTCGCCGTGCTGCTGACGCTCAACTGGTCGGTGCCGCAAGCCATCGAACTGCCCCCGGCAGCGATGATGGTCGAGCTGGCACCGGTGCCTGAGCCCGCGCCGCCACCACCGCCCAAAGTCGTCCCTCCGCCGCCGGCACCGGTCGAAGAACCGCCGCTGCCCAAGCTCGTGGAGGCGCCAAAACCGAAAATCGCCATCGCCAAGCCGAACCCCAAGCCCAAGCCACAGCCGCCCAAGCCTGAGAAGAAGCCAGAGCCGCCGAAGGACGAACCACCGTCCAAGGAAGAAGTGGCCGACACGCCGCCAAGCAACCGCCCGCCGGAGAAGTCCGCAGCACCGGCGCCGAGCATCGCGGCCAGCAGCAATGCCCTGCCCAGCTGGCAGAGCGACCTGCTGCGCCACCTGGCGAAGTACAAGAAGTACCCGGACGACGCTCGCCGTCGTGGCTTGCAAGGGATCAACCGCCTGCGCTTCGTGGTCGACGCCGAAGGCAAGGTCGTCTCGTATGCGCTGGCTGGCGGCTCAGGCAGCGCTGCGCTGGACCGCGCCACGATGGAGATGATCCGCCGTGCCGGTACCGTGCCGAAGCCGCCGGCGGAATTGCTGACCAATGGCACGATCGAAGTTGTAGCACCGTTCGTCTACTCGCTGGATAAACGCTGACAACTTTGCTTCTGTCACAAAACGGCAAGTCTGATAACGTGCGTCTATCGATTGCACCCGCTATGCTGGGCCCGCAACTTCATGGACGCACGTTATGACCCTCACAGAACTCCGTTATATCGTCACACTCGCCCAGGAGCAGCACTTCGGCCATGCCGCCGAGCGTTGCCATGTCAGCCAGCCGACCCTGTCGGTCGGTGTGAAGAAGCTTGAGGACGAGCTGGGCGTGCTGATCTTCGAACGCAGCAAGAGCGCCGTGCGCCTGACCCCGGTCGGCGAAAGCATCGTCGCCCAGGCGCAGAAGGTCCTCGAACAGGCCCAAGGCATTCGTGAACTGGCGCAGGCTGGCAAGAACCAGCTCACCGCGCCGCTCAAGGTCGGTGCCATCTATACCGTCGGCCCTTACCTGTTCCCCCACCTGATCCCGCAACTGCACCGCGTAGCCCCGCAGATGCCGTTGTACATCGAGGAAAACTTCACCCATGTGCTGCGTGAAAAGCTGCGCAACGGTGAACTCGATGCGGTGATCATCGCGCTGCCGTTCAACGAAGCGGACGTGCTCACCCTGCCGCTGTACGACGAACCTTTCTGCGCCCTGATGCCCAGCGACCACCCCTGGACCGCGCGCAAGACCATCGACACTGGCATGCTCAACGACAAGAGCCTGCTGCTGCTGGGAGAGGGCCACTGCTTCCGCGACCAGGTGCTGGAAGCCTGCCCAACGCTGAACAAAGGCAGCGAAGCCGCCAAGCACACCACGGTGGAATCCAGCTCGCTGGAAACCATCCGCCATATGGTCGCCTCGGGCCTGGGCGTTTCGATCCTGCCGCTGTCGGCGGTCCACAGCCACCACTACGCACCTGGGGTCATCGAGGTTCGCCCGCTGACGCCGCCAGCGCCCTTCCGCACCGTGGCCATCGCCTGGCGCGCGAGCTTCCCGCGGCCAAAAGCCATCGAGATCCTCGCCGACTCGATTCGCCTGTGCTCCGTGGCCAAGGCGCCCGTGGAACAACCGGCCTGAGCCATGACCGAGCTGTCGAGGGTACCGGTCACCGAGCTCAAGGGTGTGGGCGAGGCCATGGCGGAAAAGCTCGCCAAGGTCGGCCTGGAGAACCTGCAGGATCTTCTGTTCCACCTGCCATTGCGCTACCAGGACCGCACCCGCGTAGTGCCTATCGGCCAGCTGCGCCCTGGCCAGGACGCCGTGATCGAGGGTGTGGTCAGCGGCGCCGATGTCACCATGGGCAAGCGCCGCAGCCTGGTCGTACGCCTGGGTGACGGTACCGGCGTACTGAGTTTGCGCTTCTATCACTTCAGCAACGCCCAGAAGGAAGGCCTCAAGCGCGGCACCCAGCTGCGCTGCTATGGCGAGGCGCGCCCCGGCGCCTCGGGGCTGGAGATCTACCACCCGGAATACCGCGCGCTCAATGGCAGCGAGCCGGCACCACCGGTCGAGCAAACGCTCACGCCGATCTACCCGACCACCGAAGGCCTCACCCAACAGCGCCTGCGCCTGCTGTGCCAGCAAAGCCTGGGCATGCTCGGCCCACGCAGCCTGCCCGACTGGCTGCCCAATGAGCTGGCCCGCGATTACCACCTGGCGCCGCTGGACGACGCCATCCGCTACCTGCACAACCCACCGCCCGATGCCGACCTTGACGAACTCGCCGAAGGCCAGCACTGGGCGCAACACCGCCTGGCGTTCGAAGAGCTACTCACCCACCAGCTCTCCCAGCAGCGCCTGCGTGAAAGCCAGCGCAGGCTGCGCGCGCCCTTGCTGCCCAAGGCCAGCCGCCTGCCCGCGCAGTACCTGGCCAACCTCGGCTTCCAGCCCACCGGCGCCCAGCAGCGGGTCGGCAACGAAATCGCCTACGACCTCAGCCAGCCAGAACCGATGATGCGCCTGGTGCAAGGCGATGTGGGCGCAGGCAAAACAGTGGTGGCGGCCCTCGCCGCGTTGCAGGCCTTGGAGGCCGGCTACCAGGTGGCGCTGATGGCGCCGACCGAGATCCTCGCCGAACAGCACTACATCACCTTCAAGCGCTGGCTCGAGCCGCTGGGCATCGAAGTCGCCTGGCTCGCTGGCAAGCTCAAGGGCAAGGCTCGCGCCAGCGCCCTGGAGCAAATTGCCAGCGGCGCACCGATGGTGGTCGGCACCCACGCGCTGTTCCAGGAAGAAGTGAAGTTCCAGCGCCTGGCCCTGGCGATCATCGACGAACAGCACCGCTTCGGCGTGCAGCAGCGCCTGGCCCTGCGCCAGAAAGGCGTGGACGGCATGCTCTGCCCGCACCAGCTGATCATGACCGCCACGCCTATTCCACGCACCCTGGCGATGAGTGCCTACGCCGACCTCGACACCTCGATCCTCGACGAACTCCCCCCTGGCAGAACCCCGGTGAACACCGTGCTGGTCGCCGATAGCCGGCGCTTCGAGGTGGTCGAGCGTGTGCGTGCGGCCTGTGCCGAAGGGCGCCAGGCCTATTGGGTATGCACCCTGATCGAGGAATCCGAGGAACTGACCTGCCAGGCCGCCGAAAGCACCTTCGAGGAGCTGGGCAGCGCCCTGGGTGAACTGCGCGTGGGGCTGATCCACGGCCGCATGAAACCTGCCGAAAAAGCTGCGGTAATGGCCGAGTTCAAGGCCGGCCACCTGCAATTGCTGGTAGCCACCACGGTGATCGAGGTGGGCGTGGACGTACCCAATGCCAGCCTGATGATCATCGAGAACCCCGAGCGCCTGGGCCTTGCCCAACTGCACCAATTGCGCGGCCGGGTTGGCCGAGGCAGCGCCGCGAGCCACTGCGTACTGCTTTACCATCCGCCTTTGTCGCAGATTGGCCGCGAGCGCCTGGGGATCATGCGCGAAACCAACGACGGTTTCGTGATAGCCGAAAAAGACCTGGAACTGCGCGGCCCCGGCGAAATGCTCGGCACTCGCCAAACCGGCCTGCTGCAATTCAAGGTGGCCGACCTGATGCGCGATGCCGACCTGCTGCCCGCCGTGCGCGACGCGGCCCAGGCGCTGTTGGCGCGCTGGCCGGACCACGTCAGCCCGTTGCTCGACCGCTGGCTGCGTCACGGCCAGCAATATGGCCAAGTGTGACGCTGGTCCCATTAGGGGTCCAGCTTAAGGCTTGGGATGGTTATACTTCGCGTTTAAAAGAAGAACTGGATACAGACCATGACTGAAGTGGCCCTGGACACTGCAACCCCGCACGCACCGTCGGTCATCCGGCTGTTGCTCGAAAAGCTCGGCGTAGCCTACCGCGAAGTGCTGGAGCACCCGCTGTTGCCGGCCGCATCGCGCGTTCAGGCGATCCTGCTCGACGATGAAATCGGGGCACTCATGGTGCTGTTCCCACAGAGCCAGCTGCTGGACCTCAATCGCCTCGAGGAACTGACCGGTCGCAAGCTCAAGGCCGTCCCCTTGGCGCGTCTCAAGCAAATGCTCGACAAGCATTCGCTCAAGACCTTGCCCGGCATCCCCTCCCTGACCAGCTCACCCTGCCAATATGAAGCCAGCCTGCTCAAGGCCGACAAACTGCTGATCGATTCTGGCGAAGCCGGGGTGCTGCTGGAAATCGAGCGCGATGCGTTCAAGCGCATGCTGAACAAGGCCAGCTCCAGTAGCTTTGGCCTGGAAGTCGAGAGCATCAAGCGCAACCTGGATCGCCCCCACGACGATACCCAGGAAATTTCCAACGCCGTGCAGGCGTTCACCGCCCGCCGGATCCAGAAGCGCCTGGAAGAAACCATCGAGATCCCGCCGCTGGCCGACACCGCACAGAAGATCATCAAGTTGCGGGTCGACCCCAACGCCAGCATCGACGATATCACCGGCGTCGTGGAAACCGACCCGGCGCTGGCCGCGCAGGTCGTCAGCTGGGCCGCGTCGCCCTACTACGCCTCGCCAGGCAAGATCCGCTCGGTGGAGGACGCCATCGTCCGCGTGCTGGGCTTCGACCTGGTCATCAACCTGGCCCTGGGCCTGGCCTTGGGCAAAACCCTGAGCCTGCCCAAGGACCACCCGCAGCAGGCAACGCCCTACTGGCAGCAGTCCATCTACACCGCCGCGGTGATCGAAGGGCTGACCCGCGCCATGCCACGTGCCGAGCGTCCTGAAGCTGGCCTGACCTACCTGGCAGGCCTGCTCCATAACTTCGGCTACCTGCTGCTGGCCCACGTCTTCCCACCGCATTTTTCGCTGATCTGCCGTCACCTGGAGGTGAACCCGCACCTGTACCACAGCTATGTGGAGCAGCATCTGCTGGGCATCAGCCGCGAGCAAATCGGTGCCTGGTTGATGAAACTGTGGGACATGCCAGAAGAGCTTTCCGCCGCGCTGCGCTTCCAGCACGACCCAGACTACCAGGGCGAACATGCGGTCTACCCGAACCTGGTGTGCCTGGCCACCCAGTTGCTGCGGCTGCGGGGCATTGGCTCGGGCCCGCAGGAAGTGATCCCCGATGCGTTGCTCGAACGCCTGGGGCTTACCCGCGACAAGGCCGAAGAGGTGGTTAGCAAGGTGCTGGAGGCCGAACAGCTGCTACGCGAGCTGGCCTCGCAGTTCCAGAACCCGCAGTGATGAAAAGGGGCCGCATAGCGGCCCCTTTTTTCAGCTCTTCTTCTTCGGCTTCAGGTATTTCATCAGGCCCTGGAACCAGATCACCAGCGCCGGGTTGCCCTTGATCTGGATGTTCTTGTCCTGAATACCCTGCATGAACGCCAGCTGCTTGTTACGGGCCTGCAGGGTGGTGAAGCCAAAGGCTGCATCCTTGAAAGCGATGGCGAACGCCGGCTCAGGGTGCACACCGCCTTTGCTGCTGATGCGCTCGCCACTGACCGTGAAATGCCGGGCCACCTTGCCATCCAGTGTCTGCATCTGGAAAACCAGGTTCTTGTCGCGCAGTTGCTGCTGAAATGCCGGGTTGTTGCGGCTGGCCCTGGCCATCAACAGCCCCATGGCCCAGAGAAGAAAGCGGAACTTCATCAACACGCCTCGATTGCAAAATGACTAAAGCGCGCAGTTTATCCTTTTATTGGACTTTCAATGCAAGTTCGCAGCAGTTTTACGCGTGTAAGGCGATAGAAAACACTACGGGCGCACAAGGCGCCCGTTCGAATGACACTGGAAATTCAGTTCATTTCTTCTTGGCGGGTTTGGCTGGCGTGTTGACGGAGTCGCGCAGGTTCTTGCCTGGCTTGAAGGCAACGGTGTTGCTGGCCTTGATCTTCACCGGTTGACCGGTTTGCGGGTTCTTGCCGGTGCGGGCGCCACGATGACGCTTCTCGAAGGTGCCGAAGCCCACCAGGGTGACCGTGTCCTTGTCCAGGGCGCCGGTGATGCTGTCGAGAATCGCGTTCAGTACCTGGTTGGCCTTTTCTTTGGTCAGGTCGGCCTTTTCGGCGATGACGGCGGCGAGTTCTGGTTTACGCATAGTGAAGCCTCTTTGACGGGATTTTTTGTTGTTATGCCGTGCTGCCTGCTAACAGCAGCGCTCAAGGCGCCGCAGGCTCTAATCTGCGGCAGACGGAAGTGAGAATGGCACGCCCTCCGGGGGCGCGCCAGTGTCTGCGTGGCCATTGTCGCGGCATTAACAAGACAAATCCGACAGAAAGCCAGGCATTTACGCCATAAGGGGTGGCAACTGCCTGTTTAGCGCCAGCTTTTCCATTACGGCAGCCCCGGTCAGCGCATAGCCCAGCAACTGGCCGTCTGCATCGCGGCACAGCACCTTGAGGTCGCTGCCCTCACCCTCCACCTGCCAAGCCCCCTCACGCCCCATGGGCGGTGGCGACACCACCAGTGGGCAGGCGGGCGTCTTCACCGTGACCGGCATTGGTCCGTAGGCCACTGTCGTCGGGTTGCCCGACAGGGTTTGCGCCAAGGCCCGCGCACAGGTCATCAGCGGCATGACGTAGAGCAGGTTGATACCGTCCACCTCGGCGCAATCGCCCAAGGCGAAGATATTGTCGTGGGAGGTGCGCAACTGGCGGTCGACCACCACCCCGCGGTTGACCTGCAAACCCGCTGCCGCCGCCAGGTCGGTGCGTGGACGCAAGCCGATGGCCGACACCACCAGGTCGCACGGGATGACGCTGCCATCAGACAAATGCGCCTCCAGGCCCTGGGCGGCACGTTGCAAACGGTTGAGCACCGGCCCCAGGTGAAAGCGCACGCCGAGCCCTTCCAGGCCCGCTTGCACCGCGCCCGCAGCGGCAGGGTGCAGCAGCGTCGGCATCACCTGCTCACAAGGCGCGACCACCTCGACCTGGTAGCCGCCCAAGGTCAGATCATTGGCGAATTCGCACCCGATCAGCCCAGCGCCCAGTACCAGCACGCGCTGTTTGCCGTCAGCGGCAGCGCGAAAGCGTGCATAGTCTTCCAGGTCGTTGATCGGGAACACCCGATCGGCTGCGTCGCCCTCGACCGGCACCTGCACGGTCTGTGCGCCCCAGGCCAGCACCAGGTCGCGGTATTGCACGGCTTCTTCGCCGATCCACAAGCGCTTGTGGCCCGGGTCGATGCCGCTGATACGGGTGTGGGTGCGAATCTCGGCGTTGAGCTGCTCGGCCATCGCACCCGGCTCGGCCATGCTCAGTTCGTCGGCGTCCTTGTGTTTGGCGAAGCCGGTGGACAGCATCGGCTTGGAATAGGAGCGTCCGTCATCGGCCGTTATCAACAGCAGCGGCGTTTGCGCGTCGAGCTTGCGAAACTCGCGGGCCAGGTTGTAGCCGGCAAGGCCGGTACCGATGATGACCACGGGGGACGTCATGCCATGCTTCCTCTATTGCGCTTGGGGGCGATCAGCCGATGGCGATCATTTCGAAGTCGCTCTTGCCGACACCGCAGTCGGGGCACAGCCAGTCTGCCGGCACATCCTCCCAGCGGGTGCCGGGGGCGATGCCGTCGTCCGGCCAGCCTTCGGCTTCGTCGTAGATCAGGCCGCAGACAATGCATTGCCATTTTTTCATGGGGTCGGTTTCCTCGTTCAGGCTCGGGTTCACAGGGGCCGCCGTTATGGTTTTCAACGGACCAGGCCGTATGTTGCGGCGCCTCGGGGCTTTGTATCGGCCCTGCCAGCAGTATGCAAGCAATCGGGGCAATCGTGCTAAGCTCGCCGCCTCACTGGTTGTAACAAGCATACCGACGTGCCGCACGAAACCCCGCAAGCAGCCGCTGCCGCGTGGCTGACGCATTCCCGTCTGCCTGGCGACATTGCCCAGCCAACCCTCGACTGGCTGTTCGACCAAGGCTCGCTGACCCGCCGCCTGACCCGCCTGTCCGACGATCATTTCTGCGTCACGCCGTTGTTCGAAGGCTGGCAGCCGCTGCGCGACGACGAGTGTGCGGCACTGGGCCTGGCTTCGGGCGAACAGGGTTGGGTACGCGAGGTGTTCCTGCGTGGCCACGGCCAACCTTGGGTATTCGCTCGCAGCGTGGCCAGCCGCAAGGCCTTGGAGCGTGGCGGCCTGGACCTTGAAACCTTGGGCAGTCGTTCGCTGGGCGAGCTACTGTTCTGCGACCAGGCGTTCATTCGCCAGCCCATCGAGGTGTGCACTTATCCACAGGCCTGGCTGCCTGCGGAGGTCGCCTGCGCAGGCCTCTGGGGCCGGCGTTCGCGCTTCGAGCGTGACGGCCTGGACCTGCTGGTGGCCGAGGTGTTCCTGCCAGCGATGTGGCAAGCAGCCCAGGAGGAAACCCGCTGATGTACCTGCAACTGCTCAAGTCGCTGAACCGCCTGCACCCTCGAGCCTGGGACTTCATCCAGCTCAGCCGCATGGATCGCCCGATCGGCATCTACCTGCTGTTGTGGCCGACGCTCTGCGCCGTGTGGATCGCCGCCGAAGGCTCGCCGACCTTGGCCAACGTGCTGATCTTCACCCTGGGCGTGACGTTCATGCGCGCGGCAGGCTGCGCGATCAACGACTTCGCCGACCGCAAGGTCGACGGCCACGTCAAGCGCACCGCCGACCGACCGCTGGCCAGTGGCCGAGTCACGCCGCGCGAGGCGGTGATGCTGTTCGCCGTGCTCACCGGCGTGAGCTTCCTGCTGGTGCTGTGCACCAACGCCAGCACGGTGTGGCTGTCGTTCGGCGGTGTCGCCCTGGCGTTCTGCTACCCCTTCATGAAGCGCTACACCTATTACCCGCAAGTGGTACTGGGCGCGGCCTATTCCTGGGGCATCCCCATGGCCTTCACCGCTGCGGGCGGTGAGCTGCCGGCAGCGGCGTGGCTGCTGTATATCGCCAACCTGCTGTGGACGGTGGCGTTCGACACCTACTACGCGATGGTCGACCGCGACGACGACCTGAAGATCGGGGTGAAATCCACTGCCATCCTGTTCGGCGAGGCCGACCGGGCGATTATCCTGACCTTGCAGGTGCTGTCGCTGGGCTGCCTGATGCTGGCGGGCAACCGCTTCGAACTGGGCCTGTGGTTCCATCTGGGGCTGTTCGCTGCGGCGCTGTGCTTTGCCTGGGAGTACTGGTCGACGCGCAAGCTGGACCGCGAGGCGTGCTTCAAGGCGTTCCTGCACAACCATTGGGCGGGGCTGCTGATTTTCATTGGTGTGGTGCTGGACTACGCACTGCGCTGAGTGACGTTGGGGGCCGCGTTGCAGCCCCCAACAATTTCAAGGCTTGGCGATATGCCAGACGTCCTTCACGCCATCGCCGGTCTTGTCCCCGGCTTTCTTGTCCTTGATGAAGGTGTACAGCGGCTTGCCGTCATAGGCCCACTGCTTGCTGCCATCATCGCGCATCACCACTGTCCACTTGTCCTTGGCCGGCTCGTCGTCGGCCTTGACCATCAACGGCGGCCAGTTGGTGGCGCAGTCGCCGTTGCACATCGACTTGCCGCCGGCGTCTTTATCGAAGGTGTAAAGCGTCATGCCGTTGTGATCGACCCACATGCCGTCTTTCTCCATGGCATGGTGGGCCGACGCCACCCCCGGCAGCGCGAGCGCCGCGAAAAGGGCCATCCAGCTCAGCGTATGTCGTGTCATTGGAATCACCATCGTGTCGGGGGTGGAGTGCATTCAGGTGCCGCCGCAGCGGCCTCATGAAGCCTAGCCCAGTCACCAAATGTCGCCAGAAAGGCCAACACCCTGTCACGAAGCTGCAATAATTCCGTTATCTAATGCGGGCCAAGACACCGTTCCTGGGAGAGGTTTTGAGCATGGTTGGCAGAAACATTCTGATCGTCGACGACGAAGCGCCGATCCGCGAAATGATCGCCGTTGCATTGGAAATGGCCGGCTATGACTGCCTGGAAGCGGAGAATTCGCAGCAGGCCCATGCCATCATCGTCGACCGCAAGCCAGACCTCATCCTGCTCGACTGGATGCTGCCCGGCACCTCCGGCATCGAGCTGGCCCGCCGCCTGAAGCGCGACGAGCTGACCGGCGACATTCCGATCATCATGCTCACCGCCAAGGGTGAGGAAGACAACAAGATCCAGGGCCTGGAAGTGGGCGCCGACGACTACATCACCAAGCCCTTCTCGCCACGCGAGCTGGTAGCGCGCCTGAAAGCCGTGTTGCGCCGCACCGGCCCGAGCGACAGCGAAGCGCCGATCGAAGTTGGCGGCCTGCTGCTCGACCCAATCAGCCACCGCGTGACCATCGACGGCAAGCCCGCCGAGATGGGCCCCACCGAATACCGCCTGTTGCAGTTCTTCATGACCCACCAGGAGCGTGCCTACACCCGTGGCCAGTTGCTCGACCAGGTCTGGGGCGGCAACGTCTACGTAGAAGAGCGCACCGTCGACGTGCACATTCGTCGCCTGCGCAAGGCACTGGGTGAGGCGTACGAAAATCTGGTACAAACCGTGCGGGGCACCGGCTACCGTTTCTCCACCAAGAGCTGACACGCCGCAACGCCAAACCGCACGTCGCTGTACAAGGACTGTCAATTGAACCAGAACTGGCACTCGACGCTGATTCGCCACTTGTTGCTACTCATCAGCGCCTGCCTGATTGGCGGCCTGGTTTCCGGTTACTACGGCTGGAGCCTGGCCATCGGCCTCGCGCTCTACCTGGGCTGGACCCTCAAGCAGCTGCTGCGCCTGCACGATTGGCTGCGCAACCACCAGCCCGACGAAGCCCCACCCGATGGCTACGGCCTGTGGGGCGAAGTGTTCGACAGCATCTACCACCTGCAACGTCGCGACCAACGGGTACGCGGACGGCTGCAAGCCGTGATCGACCGCGTCCAGGAGTCCACGGCCGCCCTGCGCGATGCAGTGATCATGCTCGACAGCGACGGCAACCTGGAGTGGTGGAACCGCGCCGCCGAAACCCTGCTGGGCTTCAAGACCCCGCAAGATGGTGGCCAGCCGGTGACCAACCTGGTCCGTCACCCGCGCTTCAAGGAATACTTCGAGGCGGAAAACTACGCCGAGCCGCTGGAAATCCCCTCGCCGATCAACGACCGCCTGCGCGTCCAGTTGCACATCACCCGCTACGGCAACAACGAGCACCTGATGCTGGTGCGTGATGTCACTCGCATCCACCAGCTCGAACAGATGCGCAAGGACTTCGTCGCCAACGTCTCCCACGAGCTGCGAACCCCGCTGACGGTGATCACCGGCTACCTGGAAACCTTGCTGGACAACGTCGAGGACGTGAACCCGCGCTGGACCCGCGCCTTGCAGCAGATGAGCCAGCAAGGTTCGCGCATGCAGACCCTGCTCAACGACCTGCTGCTGCTGGCCAAGCTGGAAGCCACCGACTACCCCTCGGACAACCAGCCCGTGCAGGTCGACACCCTGTTGCAGGCGATCAAGGCCGACGCCCAGGCGCTGTCTGGCCCGCGGCGCCAGAAGATCACCCTGGAGGCCACCCCTGGCGTGCGCCTGAAGGGCAGCGAGTCGGAGCTGCGCAGCGCGTTTTCCAACCTGGTGTTCAATGCGGTGAAGTACACCCAGGACGAGGGCGATATTCGCATTCGCCTGTGGACCGACGAGCAAGGCGCGCACCTGTCAGTCAAGGACTCCGGCATGGGCATCGACGCCAAGCACCTGCCGCGCCTGACCGAGCGCTTCTACCGGGTCGACTCCAGCCGCGCCTCGAACACCGGTGGCACCGGGCTGGGCCTGGCGATCGTCAAGCATGTGCTGCTGCGCCATCGCGGGCGCCTGGAGATCAGCAGCGTGCCGGGGCATGGCAGCACGTTTACCTGTCACTTTGCACCGGCACAATTGGCGGTGAAGGCCTGAGGCAGGGCCGGGCTGCAACGCAGCCGCCCCTTTGCTTTTAACCCCCCAGCCGCTACATTGGCTGCTTCATTTTCAAAGACGGCCCCCGTAACTCCCCATCATGGACCCTTCCCCTGGTATCAGCGTCACCTCTCTTTTCGCCGATTTCGGCATGATTCTCTTCGCTCTGTTCCTGGTGTTGCTCAACGGCTTCTTCGTTGCGGCCGAGTTCGCCATGGTCAAGCTGCGCTCGACCCGGGTCGAGTCCATCGCCGAGCTGCATGGCTGGCGCGGCAGCATCCTGCGCAAGGTGCATAACCAGCTGGACGCTTATTTGTCGGCCTGCCAGTTGGGTATCACCCTGGCCTCCCTGGGCCTGGGCTGGGTCGGCGAGCCGGCGTTCGCCCACCTGCTCGAGCCGCTGCTGGCCTACCTGGGCGTGGACACGCCCGAGCTGGTCAAGGGCATCTCGTTCTTCGTCGCGTTCTTCGTGATTTCCTACCTGCACATCGTGGTCGGCGAGCTGGCGCCCAAGTCGTGGGCGATTCGCAAGCCCGAGCTGCTGTCGCTGTGGACTGCCGTGCCGCTATACCTGTTCTACTGGGCGATGTACCCGGCCATCTACCTGCTCAACGCCAGCGCCAACACCATCCTGCGCATTGCCGGGCAAGGCGAGCCCGGGCCACACCATGAGCACCACTACAGCCGCGAGGAACTCAAGCTGATCCTGCACTCCAGCCGCGGCCAGGACCCGAGCGACCAAGGCATGCGCGTGCTGGCCTCCGCCGTGGAGATGGGCGAGCTGGAGGTGGTCGACTGGGCCAACTCCCGCGAGGACATGGTGGTGCTCGACGCCAAGGCGCCGCTCAAGGAGATCCTGGCGCTGTTCCGCCGCCACAAGTTCAGCCGCTACCCGGTGTACGACGCCGAGCGCGAGGAGTTCACGGGCCTGCTGCACATCAAGGACCTGCTGCTGGAGCTGGCCGACCTGGACCACAACCCCGAGGCCCTCGACCTCGACGACCTGACCCGGCCGCTGGAGCGCGTTTCGCGGCACATGCCGCTGTCGCAGTTGCTGGAGCAGTTCCGCAAGGGCGGCGCGCACTTCGTGCTGGTAGAGGAAGCCGATGGCAAAGTGATCGGCTACCTGACCATGGAGGACGTGCTGGAAGTGCTGGTCGGCGATATCCAGGACGAACACCGCAAGGCCGAGCGCGGCATCCTCGCCTACCAGCCGGGCAAGCTGCTGGTGCGTGGCGACACGCCGCTGTTCAAGGTGGAGCGCCTGCTGGGCATCGACCTGGACCACATCGAAGCGGAAACGCTGGCGGGGCTGGTGTATGAGTCGCTCAAGCGCGTGCCCGAGGAAGAAGAAGTACTGGATGTCGAAGGCCTGCGCATCATCATCAAGAAGATGAAAGGCCCGAAGATCGTCCTGGCCAAGGTGCTGAAGCTGGACTGACGCTCAGGGGTTCCCTGCCGTGAAGTTCGGCAAGCCACCAAGCGGCCGGTCGAAGCGGTAGGGAATCGACTCCAGCGACAGCCCCACATTGCGCTGCACCACGAAATGCAGGTGCGGGCCGGTGCTGTTGCCGGTATTGCCCGACCTGGCCAGCAGCTCGCCCTGGGCCACCCGCTGGCCCTCGCCGACCACCACCGAGCCGCGCATCAGGTGCAGGTACACGCCCATGGTGCCGTCGGGGTGTAGCACCCGCACGAAGTTGCCCGACGGATGGGTACCACGCCCGCTCTGGCGGTTCTCCACCTTCACCACCACCCCACCCCGCGCGGCGATGATCGGCGTGCCCTCGGGCATGGCGATGTCCATGGCGTAGCGGCCCTTGGGGCCGAAGTGGCTGTAGCTGCCGTTGGCGCCCTGGGTCAGGCGAAACGGCCCGCCGCGCCACGGGAAGGGGTAGCGGTAGGCCTGCGGGCGCTGCGCCGGGTCGCCCATGGCGTGGCGGAACTTGGTCTTATAGGCCAGGCGGCTGCCCGGCCGGGCCGTCACCACGCTCAGCACCACCGTGGAACGCGGGGGCAGCACACGGCGCACGATACGCGGCGCATTGCTGCCCTGGGCATTGGCCAGGCGACTCAGGCGCAGCTCGACCTCCACCGGGGCGAACAGGTCATTGCGGGCCAGGAAGCGCACACCGCTGGCGAAAGGCTCGCTGTGCAGGCGCACCTGGTCGTCGATGCGCTCCAGCGGGGTGTCACGCAGGGCCTTGGCCCGGGCGCCGGGGCTGGGCTGATAGGAATAGGACGCCACGCCGAAGGTATCGGTGGTGCTGTAGAGGGTCATGGCCATGCCCGGCGCAGAGGCCATGAGCAAGGCACAGAACAGCAGCAGATGCCGGGGCATGATGGTGGCTTTGTGACAGTTGTTATGTCTCGAAGCCTAGCAGCGGGATTCTGAAGGAGGTATGACAGTTGGTCGGGAGGATTTAACGCCGCAGACTTTATGGGAGCGGCCTTTCGCGATACAAGGCCGCTCCCACAGGGTTTTGTCGTCTGGCGAATTACGCGCCGGGAGTGAAGTGCTTCTGCGCCGTGCCACGAGCGATCAGGCGCGAAAGATAATCGAGCTTCTGCGCATCCTGGTCGACGAACTTGAAGGTCAGCTGCAACCAGTCGCTTTCAGGCTTGGGCTCCACCGCCGCGATGGCGTGCAGGTAGCCATTCAGACGCGCCACCTCGGCGTTCTCGCCCTGCTCCAGGTCCAGCACCGCGCCTTCGAGCACCTGCGGCAGGGCCGCGCTGCGGCGCACCACCAGCAGCGCTTCCTTGAGGCTCAAGGCCTTGATCACACAAGGCTGGGTACCGCTGGCCAGGCGCAACTGCCCTTGGCCGCGGCCAGCTGAGGCAGCAGCCGAAGCACTTTTGGGGGTCGGCGCGTTGATCAGCGGCTTGGCTGCGGCGGGCGCAGGCGCAGCGGTCGGCGTGGCTTTGACCGCCTCCGGCTTGCCGCCGGTCAGGGCGCTGAGCGAGTCGTTGGCGAATGCCGAGTTCACCCGCGCCTGCGCACCGGCCATCAGCCCTTCGAGCTTGCCGATCTTGGTCAGCGACTTCTTCACCTTGGTCAGCAATTGCTCGTTGGTGAACGGCTTGCCGACGAAGTCCGAAACCCCGGCCTGGATCGCCTGGATCACGTTCTCCTTGTCACCCCGGCTGGTCACCATGATGAATTGCAGGGCTTTCATTTCGTCCTGCTGGCGGCACCAGGTGAGCAGCTCGAGGCCAGACATCTCCGGCATTTCCCAGTCGCACAGAACCAGGTCGAAACGTTCCTTGCTCAGCATGGCCATGGCCTTGCGGCCGTTGACCGCATCCTCGATGACCATGCCTGGGAAGGCATTACGCAGGCACTTCCTTACCAGGTCGCGGATGAACGGTGCATCGTCCACGACCAGCACATTGACTTTACTCATCGATACTCCTCTTGAATCCCGACTAGCATACCGCCGACTGATGGCCATTTGCCAAACCACGGGTCACGCCGGGACAGCTCAAGAACGTTCGCGGGTGCCTACCATGTGCCCCAGACACACGAAAACGCCCGGACTAAGCCGGGCGTTTTTGCACGCGGGCAATATTATTTATCGTCCGGTTCAGCCGGAACATTAGCGAATTCCGCTGCGCCCTCGACCTCGGCCTTCATGCGCTTGAGGCCCATGTGGCGCACATCGGTGCCGCGCACCAGGTAGATCACCAGCTCCGCGATATTGCGCGCGTGGTCGCCGATACGCTCCAGCGAACGCAAGGCCCAGATGACGCTCAGCACCCGCGAGATCGAGCGCGGGTCTTCCATCATGTAGGTCACAAGTTCGCGCAGGGCGGTCTTGTATTCGCGGTCGATGGTCTTGTCGTACTGCGCCACCGCCAGCGCCAGCTCGGCGTCGAAACGGGCGAAGGCGTCCAGCGCGTCGCGCACCATGTTGCGCACCTGGTCGCCGATATGGCGCACCTCGACGTAGCCACGTGGCGACTCGCCCTCCTCGCACAGCTGGATGGCCCGGCGGGCGATCTTGGTGGACTCGTCGCCGATGCGCTCCAGGTCGATCACCAACTTGGAGATGCTGAACTGATCGAGAATCGAGAAGAACAGCCCCACCAGGTCGGGTGAATGGCCCAGGCTTTTCACATGGTGGTTGCTCATCGACATGTT